>DATKSH010000025.1:0-7810 GCA_035531735.1 Alphaproteobacteria bacterium | reverse complement strand
CCGGTGGCCAAGCGCGGCCTGCATCGCAAGGAATTGATCAAGGCCGCGACGTCGGGCGAGCCGATGTTTTTTCTCGGCACCGATACCGCTCCGCATCCGCGCAGCGCCAAGGAAAGCGCCTGCGCTTGCGCCGGCATTTTCAGCGCGCCGCAAGCGCTGGCGCTCTACGCGCAAGTCTTTGACGAAGCGGGCGCGCTTGGCAAACTGGAAGGATTCGCCAGCCGTTTCGGCCCGGCCTTCTATGGCTTGCCGGTCAATAACGATTTGATAACACTTGAAAAATCTTCGGCTTTAACGGGCGAAATTAAGCCGATCTTAACCGGGAATGGGCGACAAATAGTCTCCTTCAGCCCGATCCCTCTGGCTTGGCGCGTGGTCGAAAGCTGAAGCCCCTTGCGGAGCTTTAGATGCCCGACGTCACGCTCGATAGTTTGCCTTTCATCGATCTTTATGTGCGCCTCGATAAACCCGATCAGGGGTTCTTCCGCTCGAGGGAGCGCGGCCGCAGCATCGCGAGCAATTTCGTGCCGCCGGAATACCAATTGGTCGTCGACCGTTTCACGAAGGCCGTGGCAGAAACGATGGGCGACGCGCATGACGGCGCGATCGATTTCGAGGGCGTGCGTTGCCGCCTGTCGCGGCAGGAAATGTCGGACAATACCATCTGGGTCTGCGCGCGGCGCATCAACACCGTCATTCCCGAACTCGACAAGCTCGGCTTCGCCCAACACATCTACGAAAACATGCACGGGCTCGGTGTGCGCGACGGGCTGATCCTCGTCTCCGGCGCGACCGGCATGGGCAAGACCACGACGGCGGTCGGCCTGCTGGCCGATTTCCTGCGCAGCTATGGCGGCACCGCCATAACCATCGAGGACCCGGTCGAATACATGCTGAAAGGCCGCCACGGCGATAGCGGCCAATGCTTCCAGGTCGAGGTCGAGAAAGACGAGGATTGGGCGATTTGCCTCAAGCGCGCCTTGCGCTGGGCGCCGCGCTACATCTACGTCGGCGAAATTCGCACGCCGAAAGCGGCCGAGCAGCTTTTGCGCGCGGCGACAACCGGCCACCTTGTTATTACGACGGTGCATGCCGGCGCGCCGGAAGAGGCCCTCATGGGCCTTCAATTCCTCGCCGAGCAGGCGATGGGTCCCGGTGTGTAGACTATGCTGGCCGCCGGCCTTACCGCGCTCATCTATCAGACCATGCGCGAAAGCGGCCCCTTCGTGCGCTATCTCTTTACCGAGCCGGATTCGCCCGGCGATCCGATCCGCTCCCTGATCCGCGACAACAAGGTCGGCATGCTCTCGACCTATATCGATCGCACCGAGGCGCGCCTCGCGACTGCGGCTGCCGCCAACAAGACCGCGGTCATGCCGCAGCACGTCAAGGAATGGGCCAATCGCCAGAACGCGATCAAGGCCGCCGGCAAGTTGCCGGACGGCGCATCACCGCCCTCATCGCCCGCAACCGCAACCAAGACCGGCAAATGACCCCCGTTATCACCCTTGGCGAGCAGCACCAGAAGCAGACCGAGGTGGCCACCGCCGGCAATCGCCTGCATGACCTGCCGTTCATGGATCTTTACGTGCGCATCGACGAGGCCGGCAAGGGGCAGGCGCGTTACCGCACGCCGGCGCGCGATTACACCAACAACTGGACGCGCGTGTTGCCGGACCGCTATGCGGCGGAAAGCCTCGCCATTGCCAAGGAGTTGCGCGACCATATCGACAACCCGGATTCGTCCTATACCTATGACGGCATGCGGTTTCGCCTGTCCTACCAGCATCTCGCCAACGGGCAGGAATGGGTGATCCTGCGCCGCATCGTGTCCAAGGTGCCGACGCTGGAGGAACTGTCCTTTTCGCCCAACATCATCGATTACCTGTGCCGGCTCGGTAAGCGCGACGGGCTGATCCTGATTTCGGGCCCGACCGGTCATGGCAAGACCACCACCTCTTTCGCCCTTTTGGCCGAATATCTACGCCGCTACGGCGGCGTCGGCATCACGGTCGAGGACCCGGTCGAATACATGCTCGATGGGCCGGTCGGCGATTACGGCTATTGCTATCAGGTGCAGGTCAACAAGAGCGAGGATTGGGCGACGCCGTTGAAGCGCGCCTTGCGCTGGACGCCGCGCTACATGCTGGTCGGCGAAGTGCGTTCGCCGGCCGCCGCCGAGCAGATTTTGCGCGCCGCGACCACCGGCCATTTGGTCATCACCACCATCCATGCCGGCTCGGTCGAGGAAAGTTTCATGGGCCTCATGCACCTGGCCGACCATGCCTTGGGCGGCAGCGCCAATTTCATGCTGGCGCAGGGCTTGACGGCGGCATGGCACCAGACGCTCGGCGCGGCCGGGCCTTTCCTGCGCTACGTTTTCACCGAGGAGCACAACAACGGCGACCCGGTACGCGCGCTGATTCGCGACAACAAGGTCGGCATGATCAACACCTATATCGACAAGCAAATCGCCCGCATGCACGAGCTGAGTGGCGTCGACCCGGTTACCCATAAACGTAAATAAAGCATTTTCTTAGCGACTCCGGACGTGATCCGGGGGAGCTTAGAAAATGCTTTATCCCCGCGAATGCGGGGATCCAGCAACGTCAAGCGGCTTGATTGGCCTCGCGCGCGGCGATCGCGGTGCGCATGGCCTCGAAAAACGCGGCGTGGTCTTTCGCCAGATGCCATGGATCCTTGGCAAAGAAGGATTGCAGGCGCGCGAAGGATTTCTGGTCGATGCCGGCGACGTCGAACAAATCGGTGCGGCCGATCAGGTGCCGCGCGGCCCAGTCGGCCGGCGCGCGCATGTAAAGTTCGACTTCGTCATAAGCCGCCCGGTCGATCAGGCCGTTGTCCAGCGAGCGCCTGAAAAAATCCGCATCGATGTGGGCGAGGGACACCACTTTCTGCCCATGTTCGCGTAGCTTCCGGACGCCGCGCTCGCCGCGGCTGTTGACGCAAACGGTGCCGAGGCATTTAAGGCGCGCCGCCTGCAAGGCCGGGAACCACGCCTCGAAATAACTGGCGGCGTTGTTGATGAGATCGGCGATGTGCAGGCCGGCTTCCGGCGGCTTGAGCCCTTGCGGGCAAAAGGCGCTCTTGTCCTTGAACAGGAACACATGCTTCTTGCCGGCCTCGCGTGCGAAGGGAATCGAGAACAGCCAGTCGCGCCGCTCGCCGCCCGACACGAAGCTGTAATCGCTCGGCGGCATCGGTGACGCGGCGCGCGCCACCATGGTGTCGGTCAGGCGGCGATAGACCGGGTTCTTTTCCCATGCCGGCAAAATCAGCGTTTCGAGCCGCGCGACGCGGGCGGCGGGATCGGCGGCCTCGGCGAGGATGCCGTCGATGCCGTCGAGCAGCCGCCCGGCGAGTTCCTCGCCCAGCATGATCTCAGTGTTGAGGTAAAAAGGTCCCGGCACACCGGCGATGTACCAAAAGACAGGGCCCTTCTGGCGATTCCAGATCGATAAGGCGCCGGTTTGGTGAATGAGCCGGATAAGCTCGTCGGAGGTATAGATCAATTTGGCCTCGTCTCGCAGCAATGGCGTGTGATAGCATAAATCCCGCTTTGTTCCAACCGCCACGCCCTTTTGCCCATGCCGCCGCGCCTTGCTTCACCCGCCGTTTTTCCGCCGCCGCTCAAGGAAGGCGGCACCATCGGCATCGTTTCGCCGGCGCGCTGGCCGAAACGCGAATGGATCGCGCGCGGCAAGGCCTTGCTTGAGCAGCATGGTTACGAGGTTGTGGTGCATGCGCAGAATTATTTGAAGGAGGGCCAGTTGGCCGGCTCGGACGCGGCGCGGGCCGAGGCGATCATGGACATGTTCGCCGACCGCACCATCGATGCCATCATGTGCGCGCGGGGTGGCACCGGTTCGCTGCGGCTGCTCGACAAGCTCGATTACAAGGCCATCAAGCGCAATCCCAAGCCGTTGGTCGGTTTTTCCGACATCACGCTGCTGCTGCATGCCTTACATCGGCGCTGCGGTTTCGTGACATTTCACGGTCCCTTGCTGTGGAATTTCGCCGAAAGTGATGATCCGCGCAGCGCTAAGGTTTTGTTCGCCATCCTAAGCGGCGAAGGAACCCGGAGCCTGCGTATCTCCAAAATCGATTGTGTGCGGCATGGCCATGCCGAGGGCGTTTTGACCGGTGGCAATATCTCGCACCTCGAGCATCTGATGGGTACGTCTTACGACTGGTCTACGCGCGACGGCATTTTATTCATTGAAGATGTGGACGAGCCGATTTACAAAATCGACGAGAAATTGCGTCATATGAGGCTCGCCGGACGTTTCGAGGGCGTACGTGCCGTCATCGTCGGCGAAATGATCGATATTTCCGACGGCGAAACCGGCTTGAACCGCAAGGGCGAAAAACCTTATGGCCGATCCTTGCGCGAAGTGTTCCTCGAAAACCTGCCGCCGGACGTACCCTTATGCTTCGATTTTCCCTGCGGCCACGGGAAGTACATAACGACGCTCCCGGTCGGCGCGTCGGTGCGGCTGGCGCTCGGCAAGAACGGGGCGGAGTTGAGCTTTTAAGCGCCGATCCGCCCGATAAAGCGGTCGATCCGTTCCCACGCCTGCTTGCGATAAAATTCCAGCTCGTTCAGCAAATCGTGGCACGCGCCTCCGATGATATGATCCTCGATCATCGGCAGGCCTTTCAGTGAATCGCGAAAACGCGCCGGCGGCGTGACGATGTCCTTGTCGCCGGCCAGCACCAAGGTCGGCGCCGCGATGTTCGCGAGATAGCCCGGTTGCCGCGCCGCTTCGATGGCCCTCAGTGCCGCATCCAGCCATTGCCAGGTGACGCCGCCGACCTTCATCTCCGGATGTGCGGTGAAATATTTTTCCATGATGCCGAAGCGCAAAGGGTCTTGCGACAAGACGTTGCCGGCAAAGCGCATGTCGCCTTGGTCGTAATCGTGCTGCCACGGCGCATAGCGCGCGCCAAAACCGAGCTTGATCGCAAGGGCGCAAATTTTCCCGGCGAAAGCGGGCAGGGCCAGGGCCAGCATCGGCGCGGTGAGGACGGCGGCTTTTACCGGCGGTTGCGTTTCCGCCAGCCAGCGCAGGATGTTGAAACCGCCCATCGAATGGCCGAGAACGAATAAAGGACCCGCGACCTGCGGCCTGATTGCGCCTTCGTAAAACGCGCGCAGGTCGTTCAGGTAAACATCGAAATCGGCAATATGGTCGCGCTGATAACGCGCGCCCGGCAGAAACCGGCTGGAAAAACCCTGCCCGCGCCAGTCGAAAAAGATCAACCGAAAGTTGCGGGCCAAAAGTTCGGGACCCGTTTCGGCGTATTTCTTTTCGATGAATTCGCGCCGGCCGGGTGCTATCAAAAACGTGCCGCGCGGCGTCTCGCGCGGCTCGATCACTGCATAGCGCAGCCGCGCGCCGTCGGGCAGGGTGAAAAATGCGCAGCGTCCCTTGGCGCTTTCGCCGATATAAAGGCGGGGAGGGTCTTCTGTGCCGGGCATGGAAGGAACGGGGCGCGCAGGAAGCGGTTGCGGGAACGCGGCTTTTCCTTATCATAAAGCGCGACCGATACCAATTTTGCCGAAAGCCTTTCTATGATTGACGCCGTTCTTTCGTCCGTGCCCGCCGCGCCGCTGCCCGCCAAGGGCGGCGTATTCGCGCTCGGCAATTTCGACGGCGTGCATCAGGGGCATCAGGCCGTCGTCAAAACCGCCATCGACCGGGCGCGCGGCATGGGCCTGCCGGCGCGGGTCTTGACCTTCGAGCCGCATCCGCGCTCGGTCCTTAAACCCGGCATCGCGCCATTTCGCCTGACGCCGGCGCCGGCCAAGGAACGTATCCTGCATGGGCTTGGCGTCGATGACGTGATCGTGCATCCCTTCACGCCGGAATTTTCCCGTTTGTCGGCGCCCGATTTCGTCCAGAGGATTTTGATCGAGGAATGCGGCGCGCAGCATGTCGTCGCCGGTTTCGATTTCGTGTTCGGCCATAAGCGTGGCGGCGATATGCCGAAATTGCGCGCGTGGCTGGCGCCGCACAGTGTCGGCGTGACGGAAGTCGCACCGTTCCGCGATGGCCGCGGCGAGATGATGTCCTCGACCCGTGCGCGCGAAGCCTTGCAGGCGGGCGATCCTCACACCGCCGCGCATATTCTCGGCCGGCCGTGGGCCATCGCCGGCGTTATCGAGAAAGGCGATCAGCGCGGCCGCGAGCTCGGCGCGGCGACCGCCAACATCGCGCTCGGCGAATATCTGCGTCCGAAATTCGGCGTTTATGCGGTAATGGCGGGGCGGGTTGGTGCCGGTGCGCGCTTGCCGGGCGTCGCCAATATCGGCGTAAGGCCGACCGTCGGCGGCGCGGCGGAAATGCTGGAATTCCACCTGTTCGATTTCCATGACGATCTTTACGGGCAGGAATGGGAGGTCGAGTTGATCGACTTCCTGCGGCCCGAACAGGCGTTCCCCGACCTCGCCGCCCTGCGCGCCCAAATCGCGCGCGATCTCGAGACCGCGCGGGCGCGCCTGATCGGCTCCTTACGCGACCGATAGGCCTTTACCGGCGCGGAATCGGCCGGTATCTTGGCAATCAGGGCAGGCGTCATCCCCGCGAAGGCGGGGATCCATTTTTGCTCATTACGATGGATGCCCTCCGGAGCCTGCCCCCGCGCAGGCGGGGGCGGGCATGACGCAAGGAGAAAATACGTGACCGAGGCCAAAAAACCGGACTACCGCGACACCGTCTTCCTGCCGAAGACCGATTTCCCCATGCGCGGCAGCTTGCCGCAAAAAGAACCGGAACTGCTGGCGCGCTGGCAGAAAATGGATTTGCACGGCACATTGCGCGCGCAAGGCGGGGCCCGCGAAAAATTCATCCTTCATGACGGGCCGCCCTACGCCAACGGCAACATCCATATCGGCCATGCGCTGAATAAAATCCTGAAGGATGTCGTCAACCGTAGCCGCCAAATGACGGGTTTCGACGCGCCTTATGTGCCGGGCTGGGATTGCCACGGCTTGCCGATCGAATGGAAGATCGAGGAAGAGTATCGCGCCAAAGGCAAGGACAAGGATCAAGTGCCGGTCCTGCAATTCCGCGCCGAATGCCGCGCCTTCGCCGAGAAATGGAAAAACATCCAGAGCGAGGAATTTCAACGTTTGGGCGTGACCGGCGACTGGGCGCATCCCTACGCGACCATGACGCAAAAAGCCGAGGCGCAGATTTTGCGCGAGATTTACAAATTCCTCGACAACGGCTTGCTCTATCGCGGCGTCAAGCCGGTCATGTGGTCGGTGGTCGAAAAAACTGCGTTGGCCGAAGCCGAGATCGAATATGAGGATCACAAATCGACCACCCTTTGGGTGAAGTTTCCGGTCGTCAAATCGCCGAACAAGGATTTGGAAGGCGCCAGCATCGTCATCTGGACAACAACTCCTTGGACAATCCCCGGCAATCGCGCAATCGCTTATGGAGGAAATATTTTCTACCAGATTTACGAAGTTGAGGAAGTTACCGAGGGTAGCCTCGTTAGGAAGGGCGAAAAATTTGTTCTTGCCGAAAAACTTATAGATGACTTTAGAGCAAAAGTTGGAATAACTAAACTTAAGCCGTTGCTGATCTCAGCGCAGAAAGGACATGAATTATTTTCTCAACCGGCACAATTGGACTCAGGGGTTAGAAGTAAAGCACAGCCTTCGCGGGTAATGGCGAGCAGTGATTTTAAATCGGATGACATCCCTATTTGTAGACACCCCCTTCTTGCGCTTGGTTATGATTTTGACGTTCCTGTATTAATAGGTGACTTTGTTACCGAA
>DATKSH010000024.1:0-6141 GCA_035531735.1 Alphaproteobacteria bacterium | reverse complement strand
AACCGTTGTATGGGGATTTTTTCCAGGTTTAAGGCTATTTCGGAATGACAATGAAAAGCGGATTGACGATGACCAACGGCCCGCGCCTCGCCCTCTATCAGCCCGACCAGGCCGGCAATACTGGTGCGGTCATGCGCCTCTGCGCGGGACTCGGCGTCGGACTCGACATCATCGAGCCGTGCGGCTTTCCACTCGACGACCGGCGGTTGCGCCGCGCGGCGATGGATTACATCGATTATCTTGCCTGCAAGCGCCATGCGTCGTGGCTGGATTTTATCGGGCAATTGGGCCAAAGGCGCCTTGCCCTGCTCACCACAAAGGGCGCAACGCCTTATGATGATTTCACGTTTCGCGCCGACGACGTGCTGTTGGCGGGGCGCGAAAGCGCCGGGGTGCCGGATGAGGTGCATCAAAGGGCCGATGCGCGCCTTGTCATACCGATGCAGGAAGGCCCGCGTTCGCTCAATGTGGCGGTGGCGGCGGCAATCGTGCTATCGGAAGCGTTGCGGCAAATCAGGAAAGCGGCATGACCAACCGGGCCCTTAAAATCGTCGATAGCACCAAGCCGGTGCCGAGCGAGGCGCAGAAGCGCCAAGCCTCTGACTGGTTCCGCAGTTTGCGCGACCAAACCTGTGCGGCATTCGAAAAAATCGAGGATCAGTTGCAAGGCACGGAACATGCCGCGCTGCCGCCCGGCCGGTTCGAACGCAAGGCATGGCAACACAAAGAAGGCGGCGGGGGTGAAATCTCCCTGATGAAGGGGCGCGTGTTCGAGAAAGTCGGCGTCAACATCTCGACCGTGCATGGCGTTTTCCCGGAAGAGTTCCGCAAGCAAATTCCCGGCGCGGAGGAAGACGGGCGCTTCTGGGCCTCCGGCGTCAGCCTCGTCGCCCACCTGCGTTCGCCTTTGGCGCCGGCCGTGCATATGAACACACGCCATATCGTGACCAGTTATGGCTGGTTCGGCGGCGGCGGCGACCTGACGCCGATGTTCCCGGAAAGCACCGATGCGCAAGATGACGCCAAGGATTTTCATGCCGCGTTGAAGGCGGCTTGCGATAAGCACGATGCCGATTACTATCCGCGCTTCAAAAAATGGTGCGACGAGTATTTCTATTTGCCCCATCGGGACGAGGCGCGCGGCGCTGGCGGCATTTTCTATGATTATCTGGCGGGCGATTGGGCGGAAGATTTCGCTTTCACGCAGGATGTCGGGCGCGCCTTTTTTGATATTTATCCGAAACTGGTGCGCCGGCGCATGAATGAAGCGTGGACGCAGTCCCAGCGCGAGCAGCAATTGATCCGCCGCGGCCGTTACGTCGAGTTTAATTTGCTCTACGACCGCGGCACCATGTTCGGCCTCAAGACCGGCGGCAACATCGATGCCATCATGATGTCGATGCCGCCGGAAGCGAAGTGGCCGTAAAACCTGCCTAATAAAACCGTATCGGCGATTTTGCGGTCGTTAGGCTTTTCGGCGGTTCGGATGGAGACGCCGGCTTCGGCGTCGTGGTTTGAACCGGCGGCGAGTCGGGCGGGACGACGGCGGTCTTTGTTGCCGGCGGCAGGGCCAGCATGGGCGGCGCGGGCGCGAGGGCCGGCGGCTTGGTCGGCGCCGTCAAGGAAGCCGTTGTTGCCAGCGGTGCCGCTTTCTTTTTCTGTGGCCACACATTGACGGTGGAAACGAACAGCGCTGCCCAATAGGGCAGGGTCTGCACCGACAGCATGCCGATCCACAAATCGGCATCGCGGTTGGCGCTGCCGAAGACGTAAAGCACGCTGATTCCGCAGGCGATGAGCGCCAACAGCAAGCCGATTTCCTCGCGCGCCATCAGGAAAGCCTGGATGATCGCCGGCCTTCCGCCGCATTTCGGGGTGCGCAAAAACGGCTTGCGCGAGGTTAGCAACCCTTGCCACACGGCGCGTGCGACGGTATGCGAGAGCGCCATGCCGGCAACCGCCGCGCCCAGGCGGTCCCGCAAGCCACATTTCACGCGCGCGTGATAAAGCCAGAAGCCGGCCACGATCTTGAACAGGAACACCGAAAGCGTCGGCACCAGGAACACCGCCGGCGGAAATTCCACCCAGTGCAGAAGCAGCAAGCCCGACCATAAAATGGCCGCCAGCGCGAACAGGATATGCGCGGCGTCGGCGAACCATGGCAGCCAGCCGGAAATGAAGTGATAGCGCTGGCCGCGCGTCAGCACATGACCTTCCATCAGCGCGCGCCAGTGGCGCTTCAAAATCTGTACCGCGCCATAGGCCCAGCGGAAACGCTGGGTCTTGTAACCGCCGAAACTGTCGGGGATCAACCCGCGCCCGAAGGAGTGATCGAGATAAACCGCCTCGAAGCCGCTTTCGAACAGGCGCAGGCCGAGTTCGGCATCCTCGCAAATGCACCATTCGGCCCAGCCGCCGACGCGCTGCAAGGCTGCTTTGCGGATTAACGTCATGGTGCCGTGCTGGATGATGGCGTTGCGCTCGTTCCTCTGCACCATGCCGATATGGAAAAAGCCGGCATATTCCCAGTACGCGAGGCGCTTGAAGGGATTTTCGAGGCCGTCGCGATAATCCTGCGGCGCCTGCACGAAAGCCACGATGTCCTTGCCGAAATAGGGAATGGTCGCGCGCAGCCAGTTCGGCTTGACGACATAATCGCTGTCGATCACGCCGACGATGGCGGCGTCGGGCGTGGTTTGCGCCAAGGCGAAATTCAGCGCGCCGGCCTTGAAGCCCGGCCATTGCGGCAAATGGAAAAAGCGGAAACGCGCACCCAATTCGGCGCAATGCATCTCGACCGGTCGCCATACCAGGTCGTCCTTCGTGTTGTTATCGACCACGATCACTTCGAAATGCGGGTAATCGAGGCGCGAGAGTGCATTGAGCGTTTCGATCACCATATGCGGCGGCTCGTTATAGCACGGCACATGGATCGAAACTTTGGGCGCGCCGGCGGGCAGGGGGCCGTCATGCGGCTCGAACTTGCGCTTGCGCTCGTTGGCCCACAGCACTTCGGTCAACTCGAAGCCATCGACCAGCAAGAGAGCCAGCAACACGATCTGCGCGCCGACCAAGGCCGCCCACGCGACGGTGTTGGTGTTGATGATACGCTCGGCCATGGCGGCCATGATCGCCCATACGAACACCGAGGCGACTGCCTGCAAAAGCCCGGCATAGAACAATTGGCCCTTGAATTTGAGATCCTGCCGGCGGCGCACGAAGCGCTGGATCGGGTAAAGCACCAGGAGAGTGGCGATCAGCCAGCCCCATATCCAGCGCGTCGATTCCGATACCGCGCCGCTCATGGGGAATTTCGGTTGATGATCGGCGTTCCATAACCCCCAATGCGCGCCGACCGTGCCTTCGATGGCGCGCTTCCACGGCGTGTCGAAGGCCTCGACGATGCAGTAATCGAGCCGGTCGCGGCTGGCGACGTTGAGGAAGTCGCGGATGAACTGCGCCTCGTTGACGAGGGACGGTTCCGCGCCGCCGACCCATTGGCCTTCGCTGGGCCAGCCGACCTCGCCGATGAAAATATGCTTGTCGGGAAAAGCGCCGGCCAGTTGGCGATAACGATAGAGGACATAATCGACGGCGTCCTTTTCCGGCACGCCTTCCCAGTAAGGCAGGATATGGACGGTGATGAAATCGACCGCGTCGGCCAGTTGCGGATATTTGAGCCAGATATGCCACGGCTCGGCGGTCGAGACCGGGATCGCCACCTGCCGCTTGACCCGGTCGATCAGGCCGATCAAATCGCCGACCGAAATATCCTCGCGCAACAAGGCTTCGTTGCCGACGATCAGGCGCTTGACGTTGGAATTGGCGCGCGCGACGTCGATCAGCCTGGCGACCTCGGCGGCGTTGGCGGCGGGATCGCGCGAAATCCACGCGCCGAGCGTGACGTCGATGCCGTGCCGGCCGGCGGCGGCGACGATGCGGTCGAGCCCGTCGCTGACGCCATAGATGCGGATGCTGTTGACGTGGCCGGCGAGGATCGCCATGTCGCGGTCGATTTCGGCGTCGGAAAGCTTGTCGGCCTCGTCGCCTTCCTGCCAGCCGCTGAAAGAGAGAGCGTTGATGACGCCGCCCCACGGGCGCTCGGCGGTGCTTTGGTTGACGACCGCCCACGCCGCGAAATTCGCGCACAGCACGAGAGCGATGACCAAGGCCAGCCGTCGGATCGTCAGCATGAGATAAAAAGCCCGCTCGCGGTAAAAACCGGCGTTTTCCTTAGCACGGTTTCGCTTGCGAAAATAAGGCTTTGTCGGGGATTTTCACCCGCCGACGCATGGTTAAAAATGCGCCGCGGCCTTGATATGAAAGGCAATTTGCCCTAGAGCATATCTCGAAATAGTGAAACCGTTCGCGCCGCGCGCGCGATGGAATCCCCTTCCGCGAGGGGGGGGGCAGGCCGTGTCGCTTCGCTGACGGCAGTCCTGTCAAAACAAGATAAGTTCTAAAGGAACCGCATGAACAACGTATCTTCCGCTTTCCTCGGCGCCGCGCTCGGCATCATCGAGCTGGTGCTTAACCTGTATATCTGGGTGCTGGTGATCGGCGCGGTGCTGAGCTGGCTGATTGCGTTCGACGTGATCAACACGCATAACCGCTTCGTGCGGACGGTCAACGAATTCCTTTACCGCATCACCGAACCTTTATTGCGCCCGATCCGCCGCATCCTGCCGCCGCTCGGCGGGCTCGATCTGTCGCCGATGATTTTGATCTTTCTCATCATCTTCCTGCAATCGTTCCTCGCGCGGCTGGCTTATTGAGATGACCTCGGCGCGCATCATCGACGGCGCCGCCATCGCCAAGGGGCTGCGCGCCGAGCTCGCAAAAGAAATCGCCGCACGCAAGCTGACGCCGGGCCTCGCGGTGGTTCTGGTCGGCGACAACCCGGCCAGCCAGGTCTATGTCCGCAACAAGGGCCGCGCGGCCGAGGAAATCGGCATCAAATCGTGGACCCATGCCTTGCCGGCGACGACGACGCAAAAAGAATTGCTGGCGCTGATCGCGCGGCTCAACGCCGATCCCGCCGTTCACGGCATCCTCGTGCAATTGCCATTGCCGCCGCAAATCGACGCCGAGGCAGTGATCGAGGCGGTCGATCCGGCCAAGGACGTGGACGGTTTTCATCCCGTCAATGTCGGCAAATTGAGCCTCGGCTTGCCGTGCTTCGTGCCCTGCACGCCGCAGGGCTGCATGATTTTGCTCCGCGAGGCGTTGGCGGATGTGAAAGGGCGCAAAGCTTTGGTGCTGGGCCGCTCCAATATCGTCGGCAAGCCGATGATGCATTTGTTGTTGAAGGCCGATTGCACGGTGACGGTTGCCCATTCCAAGACGCGCAATTTACCGGACGAATGCCTAGCTGCGGACATCCTCGTTGCCGCCATAGGCAAGACAGCATTCGTCAAGGGCGACTGGATCAAGCCGGGGGCGGTCGTGATCGATGTCGGCATCAACCGCATTGACGATCCGGCAACGCCGGGCAAAACCCGTCTTGTCGGCGACGTGGCTTTCGCCGAGGCGCAAGCCCGCGCCGCCGCCATCACCCCCGTCCCCGGCGGCGTCGGGCCGATGACGATTGCGTGTCTGCTCAAGAATACGGTGGAGGCGGCGGCGAAATCACCCTAAATAAGTCATTGATTTTTCAATGAAAATATGAAAATAATTAGCATGGTGTGGATATGATATAGTGCGGCAGCAATTCATTTTTGGAGATTTAAAAATGTCGGATCGCAAATCTGTGTGGAGAAATCCAAGCACATATATTTGGGGTGCAGCTGCTGTTATTTTTGGCGCTGTAGGAGCGGTGAGTCCACAAGGGCAAGCTCTCGAAGCGCCGTTTGCTAGTGCCGCAGCAATCATCGGACAAAAGCTTAAGGATGGCTTTAATTATGTAGCTTTTCATTCAATTCAAGAGCGCCGCAGAGTCCAGGCTGAAGCTGAGACTGTTCGATCCGCTAAAACGCGATCTGACATAGATTTACAACATTTATATGACGATCGAGTCGCTGTCCCTGCAGAAATGGCCAAGTACGGACATGAAAAGAGAGGACATCTTAGGATCGTTTATGCCGGATCTGGCGCGCCTACATATAACATCAATCAACGTGGAAGATTGGATGCCAAAATTCG
>DATKSH010000023.1:0-5586 GCA_035531735.1 Alphaproteobacteria bacterium | reverse complement strand
CGGATGATCTTATCGTCGGAAAAGCCGGCGATTTTTTTCCACAATTGCGCGGCGTCCTCGTCCTCGTGATAGACGGTGACCAGCAATTTGTCTTTCGGCAGGCCGAAACGCCTGGTGACGAGCGTCCACGCGAATTCGATCGCGTCCGGCTTGAAATAATCGCCGAATGAGAAATTGCCGAGCATTTCAAAAAACGTCAAATGCCGCGCGGTGTAGCCGACATTCTCAAGGTCGTTGTGCTTGCCGCCGGCGCGCACGCATTTCTGCGCCGTGGTCGCGCGTTTATAGGGGCGCGTCTCCGCGCCGGTGAAGACGTTCTTGAACTGCACCATGCCGGAATTGGCGAACATCAAGGTCGGATCGTTACGCGGCACCAGCGGCGAAGAGTCCACCTTCGTATGGCCCTGCTCCTCGAAATAATCGAGATAGGCGGCGCGGATGTCGGATAGGGATTTCATCGCAAAAAGGCTCCTCTATGGGCATTTTTGCGGATATTTACACCGCTGTCCATGGTAAAGGCTCGCTATTCTTTACGAAACCGCTTCCTTGTCGCCTTCATCCACGGCGGCGCTTTCTTGGCAATAGCTTTATAAATTGCACATTGTGGATGGTGAGCATCCGGCAAATACCCGATGCTCATCAGGAATTCGCCGACGATTTCGCCGCCGGTGAAAAGGAATTGCTCGCGGAATAAAGCGACCCATTCTTTCTTCGTGCGCGGGTGATGGGCGGCGATCCAGCCGGCGAGGCCTTTGTGCGTCTTGCGTAATTGGCGGATGCGTCTGGCGTTCTCGATGATCGCCGCAATCTTGAGCCGGTTGCGGATGATGCCCGCGTCCTTCAGCAAGCGCCGCACGTCGCGGGCGCCATAGGCCGCCACTTTATCGACGCGGAAATTATGAAAGGCACGGTTGAGGCCTTTGCGCTTTTTAAGCACGATTTCCCATGACAACCCCGCCTGCATGATTTCCAGCGCTAGGCGCTCGAACAGCACGTGCTCGTTCACGGTCGGGAATCCGTATTCCTTGGCGTGATAATGATGATGCACCGGATGGCCGGGCGCGATTTTGCAATAGAAGGACATTCCCTTTCCTTTCCGCCGCTTTGCTATCATATATAGGAAAGCGGCGCGCAAAAGGAAATCCATGCCCGAAACGGCCATGCATCAACACCAACACGGCTCCTGCTGCCACGGCCATCATGGCGGGCAGGCGCAAAATCATGCGCCGGCGGCGCCCGCCGAAACGGATGGCGCCGTTCTTTACACCTGCCCGATGCATCCCGAGGTGCGGCAAGTGGGGCCCGGTGCCTGCCCGATTTGCGGCATGGCGCTGGAGCCCTTGGCGCTCGATCTTTCCGATAAGCCCGATCCCGAACTGATCGACATGGTGCGGCGCTTTTGGATGGCGGTGATCTTGGCCGCGCCGCTGATGGGACTTGTCATGGGCGCACATTTTATCGCGCCGCTTAAAAACCTGATCGAAGGCAATGCCGGCCGGTGGTTGCAATTTGCCCTTGCTACGCCGGTCGTCTTGTGGTGCGCGTGGCCGTTTTTTCAACGTGGTTGGCGTTCCATCGTCAACCGCCATCTCAACATGTTCACGTTGATCGGCCTCGGCATCGGCGTGGCTTATATATATAGCGCCGTCGTGACTTTGTTCCCCGGCTGGTTCACGGCTTTTTCGGGCGGCGCGGCATTGCATGTCTATTTCGAGGCCGCCGCCGCGATCACGGCGCTGGTGCTGTTGGGGCAAGTACTGGAATTACGCGCGCGGGCGCAGACCGGCGGGGCGTTGCGCGCGCTGTTCGATCTCGCGCCTAAAATGGCGCGCGTGGTGCGGCTCGATGGAACCGAGGCCGATATTCCGGCCAGCGACGTTAAAAAAGACGATATGCTGCGCGTGCGCCCCGGCGAGAAAATCCCGGTCGATGGCATGGTGACGGAGGGCCAAAGTTCCGTCGATCAATCGATGCTGACCGGCGAATCCATGCCGGTCGAAAAGCGCCCCGGCGACAAGGTGACGGGCGCGACGCTCAACGGCACCGGCGGTTTCGTGATGCGCGCCGAGCGGGTCGGCGCGGAAACCATGCTGGCGCAGATCGTGGCCATGGTGGCCAGCGCCCAGCGCAGCCGCGCGCCGATCCAGCGCCTTGCCGACGTCGTTTCGGGCTATTTCGTGCCGGCGGTGATTGGGATTGCCATTATTACTGCCGCCGCGTGGTGGGTTTTTGGGCCGGAACCGAAACTGGCGCATGCCCTCCTCAACGGCATCGCGGTTCTGATCGTCGCCTGCCCCTGCGCTTTGGGGCTTGCGACGCCGATGGCGATCATGGCCGGCACCGGCCGCGCGGCGCGGACCGGCATTTTGATCCGCGACGCGGCGGCGCTAGAGACATTTGGCAAAGCCGATACGCTGGTGATCGACAAGACCGGCACGCTGACCGAAGGCAAACCGAAACTGGTGGCCGTCACGCCATCCGGCGCAATCGGGGAAAACGAATTGTTGCGCCTCGCCGCCGGCCTCGAACGCGGCAGCGAGCATCCGCTGGCCGCCGCCATCGTGCAGGACGCGAAGGAACGCGGCATCGAACCGCCGGCGGCGGCGGATTTTCAATCCGTCACCGGCAAAGGCGTGACCGGGACGGTGGAGGGCCACAAAATCGCGCTCGGCAATATTTCGCTTTTACGCGCGCTCGACATCGCTGGCGACGCGCTTGAGACTATGGCCCAAGCGCCGCGCACCGAAGGCCAGACCGTGATGCTGCTGGCCGTCGATGGAAGCGCGGCTGGCCTTCTCGCCATCGCCGATCCGATCAAGCTAGGCGCGGCGGAAGCGTTGCGGCAGTTGCGCGCCGAAGGCTTGCGGATCGTCATGCTGACCGGCGATCATCGCGCGACGGCGGAAGCGGTCGCCAAGAAACTCGGCATCGCCGATTTCGAAGCCGGGATGCTGCCGGCGCGCAAAGCAGAAGTTGTGCAAAAACTGCGTGAGCATGGCCGCACGGTGGCGATGGCCGGCGACGGCATCAACGACGCGCCGGCTCTGGCGACGGCATCTATCGGCGTCGCCATGGGAAACGGCACCGACATCGCAATGGAAAGCGCCGGCATCACTTTGGTCAAGGGCGATCTCGCCGGCCTCGTGCGCGCGCGCAAGCTGAGCCGCTTGGTCATGCGCAATATCCGCCAGAACCTGTTCTTCGCCTTCATCTATAACGGGCTCGGCGTACCGCTCGCGGCCGGCGCGCTTTATCCGTTCTTCGGCCTGTTGCTAAGCCCGGTGATCGCCAGCGCGGCGATGGCTTTCAGCTCGGTATCGGTGATCGCCAATTCCCTGCGCCTGCGCAACGCGAGACTTTGAAAGTTTCCGCCAAAACGAAGCCGCTCCGTTTTTATGTCCTTCGCATCTGCGGTAAGTTAGCCGAATTCCTGGCGAATTGCCGAAAAGGGTTTGACCGCCGTCGAACCGCCTTGGAATTGCTCTCTTTATGATTATTTAATGTAATATGAAGCGGTGGAAATCCGGGGAAAAAGAGATGCCGGTAATGGCGATAAAATCAGAGGATCCGGAACAAAATTCCCCCCTCGTCCGTGAATGGACGGTGGATGAGGCCGTCGATCGCTATTTGCTGGCGCTGGCGCGTCATCCGTTCGTGCGTCGCATCGAGGTCGATAGCGAGCATTTCGTCGCGGATTTCGAAGCGCAATGGCCAGTCGATCCGGGTTGGGAGGACGAGGCACTGGAACTCGGCGGCCTGATCGCCGACCTCGCCTATCCGATGCTCGACCGCGTCAAGGCCCGTTATGGAGTTTTGACCGTCTGGGTCGGCGCGGCCCTGAAACCGCCGCCGGCGCCGGGGAACGAAACGGCGCTGCGCGCCGCTATCGACGCCACGCAGGGAATCCTGCGCTACCGCCTGACCGAGCCGCATAACGCGGACGACGAAGAAAGTGTCGTCGAGGCGGCGGCCGAAGCGGAAATGGAAACGCCGATCGCCGCCGGCCTGATCCTGATGTGCCAACCGCTCGGCAGCAATTATCATCGGCAACGCAGCGCCGTCGGCCATTGGGTGCATCAGCACGGCAACCTGTTCGGCTGGACGCAACTGGCGCTCAACCGGCTTTACGACCTCGAAGCGGAAAAAAGGGCCGTGCAGGAGGCCGAGGCCGCGCGCGAAGCCGAGGAAATCCGCTGGCTGCGCGCGCGTTTCCGCCGCCTCATGCGCCAGCGCCAAAAGGAAGCGGAAACCGCATTTTGGGAAGAAGAAAGCGAGTTCACGGCGCGCTCAAGGCGAGCCGGGATCGCGATGGTGGCGCCACAGGCCGGCGGCGGACCGAGCGTGCGCCCGCCGGCCGTTCCCGGCATTCCCATGCCGGAGAAAATGGCCGAAGCCGCGCGCGCCGCGCAACCGCCCGCGTTGGCGTTGCCGCCAAACCTTCGCGCACTCGAAGAACGATTGCTGGCTGTCGCCGCCGCGCCGCGCTTCTCGCCGGAATTTCGCACGCTGGCGCATGAGTTGGCGCAGGAATTAAGGGCGTTCTACCCGACGGCCCTGGTCGAGGAAGCCGCCTTCGCCGAAACCGCGCGCATGCCGTGGGTGCGACACGAGGAAACCGTCGCGCCCGCCGTCATCCTCATGCCAATCGCCGGTCCGACACCATCCGCACCGGCAGCCCTTGCCCGCGCTGGCGCAGCGCCGGCGAAAACGGCGCCATCGGAAGGTGCTGTGCGCGAAGCTGAAGCTGTATTGCCGACGGGGCCAGCACCGACGCCGGCGCTGCCACCCACAGCCGCTAAACCGGAAGCTCGGGCAATCCTTGCGACCCCGCCGACGCAAGCCGCTGCCACCCCGGCACAAACGCCGACCGCCGGCGTTGCTCCGTCCGTTCCGCAACCCGGCGTCCGCGAAATCCCGGCCGCTGCCGGCGAAGCCGTCGCGCGCGCGGAAGCGGTACAGCCGGCGGGCGTCGTACCGACTGAAGCCGCTGTCCGCGTCGGTGGCGCGCCGTCGACGACAGGCCCTGCGCCGACGGCGCCAACAGAAGTCGTTAGTTCGACACGCACCATAGCAGCACAAGCCGCCGTTCCAACGCGCGCGGCCGGAGCGCCGCCCGAAAAAGAGAGATTGGGCCCAACCGTCGCACCCCGGCCGGCCGCACCGGGAACTCGCCCCGAAACCGTTGTGGAAGTAATCGCGCCGACCCCGACGGTCGGCACGGCGCCGCCGCCAACCGGTGTGAGAGAAATTCCTGCGGCAGCAGGACCAACGCCCGCGGCACCAACGGCGCGGATGGAAACCGCAGCGCCGACACCGGCCATAGAAGTGCGTGCCGAATTTGCGGCACCGTCCGCACCCGGCCCCCACGTAGCCGAAGCCGGACCGACCGCCGCGCCGGTGATGCCTGCAGCTTCGCGACCGGCCGGCACGCCCACCGGTGGGACAGCATCGCCCGTAACGCCGGCCGCATCGCCGCCAACAGCCGCACCAATAGCTTTGCAACCGGCGGCAAAGCCAGCAGCAGCCGTTCCCGCACCGCCAGCGCCAACCGCGCCGGTAGCTCCGGCCATGCCGGCGGCCCCAGCA
>DATKSH010000022.1:0-3900 GCA_035531735.1 Alphaproteobacteria bacterium | reverse complement strand
GCCGGCAAAACGGCGCTGATTGCCGAGCTGGCCTATGCGGGCCTGTTCGCGCTGCCGCCCGGATTGCCGGAGGAAAGCCAGAAGCGTTTATTGCTGATCGAATGCCCGTTCCTGCTGTTTCCCTTCGCGCGGGCGATTTTGGCCAATGCCGTGCGCGAAGGCGGCTTTCCGCAAATCCTCATCCACCCGATCGATTTCGCCGCGCTCTATGACGCCAACAAGGATAATATCTCCCCTATCGCCGCGCCGGCGGGGCATGCCTAGCGCGCGGGCTCAATAAAGAGGGCGTCATTCCGGAACGTTTTCTTTCGGCTCGCTTTAGCGGGACGAAAGGAAACGTATCCGGAATCCGATTTGTTTTTCCTGCCCGCCGATAACCAAATCGGATTCCGCATAAATTTTACGTTCGCTTACAGCGAACATAAAATTTTGCGGAATGACGGCTCTTATTGCGGCGTCCACCCATAAAAAACCTTGCCGATCTCGATATTTCCGCGTCCCGTCTCGCGCCGGTGCCGGTTGGTGTCGCGAAGCGAATAAACGCAGCCGCAATATTCCTGCTGGTAAAATTCCTCGCGCTTCGAAATCTCGATCATGCGGTTGGCGCCGCCCTGTTTGCGCCAGTTGTAATCCCAATAGGCAAGTCCCGGATGGCGCGCGGCGGCGCGATGGCCGCAATCGTTGATCTGCGCCATGTTCTTCCAGCGCGAAATGCCAAGGCATGACGTGAACA
Organism: Alphaproteobacteria bacterium; assembly: GCA_035531735.1. Taxonomy (GTDB): domain Bacteria; phylum Pseudomonadota; class Alphaproteobacteria; order UBA9219; family UBA9219; genus DATKSH01. The sequence continues at coordinate 3,167 of DATKSH010000022.1, read as the reverse complement.
GCGGGAATCCGTTTTCATGGGCGTACAAGGCCGCGCGCTCGAAGCGCAGATCGAAGCATTGCGTGCAGCGCGCGCCTCGCTCCGGCTCCCATTCAAGGCCCTTCACGCGCCGAAACCACTCGTCGGTATCGTAATCGGCATCGATAAACGGCAGGCCGAGTTTCTCCGCGAAGCGGATGTTTTCATCCTTGCGCAAATCGTACTCTTTGCTTGGATGGATATTGGGATTGTAGAAATAAACCGTGATCGCAAGGCCCGAGGCCTGCATCGCCTCCATCACCTCGCCCGAACACGGCGCGCAGCAGGAATGCAAAAGCACCCTATCGGCCCCGCCGGGAACCGAAAGCTGAAGGCGGTCGGTCACTCCTGCACCACCACCGACATATGGCCGCCATCGCCGCCTTTGCGGCGCGCGGGCCTGACCGTAACCTCTATATCCTGCCCGAGCGCGGTCAGGAATTCCATCAAGCGGCCGACCGAGACGGAGCCGGGCTTGCAGCGCATGAGGGCCGAAACTTGCGCCTGCGTCGTGCCGAGCAATTTGGCCGCCGCCGCTTGCCGCAGGCCGCGCCCCTTCAAAAGCCGGTAAACCTGCACCGTCAATTTGGCCTTGATCAATTCCTGCGCGGCGTCCGCCAAGCCGAGATCGGCGAACACGTTGCCGCTGCTTATTTCGCCGCCGGGAATTTTTCTGAGTTTGGCCATTTTACTTCTCCGTTCCCTTATACATCCGCGCGGCCCGCTTCAGCCGCTCGCGGATCATTTCAATCTCGCGTTGCGGCGTGGCGATGCCGCGCTTCGATTTCTTCTGAAACACATGCAGCACATAAACCTTGGCCGCAAAGCGCACGGTATAAACGGCGCGGTAGGCGCCGCCGCGATCGTCCTCGACCAGTTCCAGAACCCCCGCGCCGCCGAAACCCTTGAGCGACTTGGCCGAAGGCGGCGTTTCGCCCAATTGCACGGCGTAAAGCGCCTGCCCGAACCGGCGCCGCATCTCTTTCCCAAGGGCCCGCATATCGCGCCGGCTGGAGCCGGCCCAGACAAGTTCTTTGACGAACTCATCGTCAATATCATTATACATATATTTATATAAATGTCAAGGGCGCGTTCAATCCCCGTTCGAGGACGACCCCGACGCCGTGCGCCGCGAGGCGCGCGCATGGCCGCCGCCGCCGCTCTCGTTGCCGCCGCCGCTCGCCATGCTGTCGAAGAAATCGGCGTTGGTCTTGGCGTATTTAAGCTTGTCGACGAGGAATTCCATCGCATCGGTGACGCCCATCGGCAACAACACGCGGCGCAGCACCCACATCTTCGACATGGTGCCCTTGTCGACCAGCAATTCTTCCTTGCGGGTTCCCGACTTGGTGATGTCGATGGCCGGGAAGGTGCGGCGGTCGGACAGCTTGCGATCCAGGATGATTTCGGAATTGCCGGTGCCCTTGAATTCCTCGAAAATCACCTCGTCCATGCGGCTGCCGGTGTCGATCAAGGCCGTGGCGATGATGGTCAAGGAACCGCCTTCCTCGATATTGCGCGCCGCGCCGAAGAAGCGCTTCGGCCGTTGCAGGGCATTGGCATCGACGCCGCCGGTCAGGACCTTGCCGGACGACGGCACCACGGTGTTATAGGCGCGCGCGAGGCGCGTGATGGAATCCAGCAAAATCACCACGTCGCGCTTATGCTCGACGAGGCGCTTGGCTTTCTCGATCACCATTTCCGCGACCTGCACATGGCGGCTGGCCGGCTCGTCGAAGGTCGAGGAAATCACCTCGCCCTTGACCGAGCGCGCCATGTCGGTGACTTCTTCGGGCCGTTCGTCGATCAGCAAAACGATCAGGTAAACTTCCGGATGATTGGCGGTGATGGCGTGGGCGATGTTTTGCAGCATCACGGTCTTGCCGGTGCGCGGCGGCGCGACGATCAAGCCGCGCTGGCCCTTGCCCAAGGGACAGATCAAATCGATGATCCGCGTGGTGTATTCCTTCTTGGTCGGATCGGGCAATTCGAGCTTCAAATGCTCGTCCGGATACAGGGGCGTCAGGTTGTCGAAGGCGATGCGGTGGCGCAATTCGTCGGGCGGTTTGAAATTGACGTTGTTGACCTTCAAAAGCGCGAAATAACGCTCGCCTTCCTTGGGCGCGCGGATCTCGCCTTCGACGGTATCGCCGGTGCGTAAGGAAAATTTCCGCACCTGGCTCGGCGACACGTAAATATCGTCGGGGCCCGGCAGGTAATTCGCTTCCGGCGCGCGCAAAAAGCCGAAACCGTCGGGCAGGACTTCGAGAACGCCCTCGCCATAAATCGCCTTGTCCTGCAAAGCGAGCGCCTTCAGGATCGCAAACAGCATATCCTGCTTGCGCATCGCGCCGGCGTTTTCGATTTGCAATTCCTCGGCGAACGCCAACAGCTCGGCGGGCGCTTTCTTCTTCAATTCGCTCAAATTCATGGAAAACCTTGGTCTGGATCAAGTGAAGTTCGCGCAAGACGCGCCGCCTTCAGGCTGGTCGGTCTTTTGGCGCTTTGGCGGGATTCCGGACGGAAAAGAAATATGTCGATTACGAATAAGCCTACCGTACCGGGGTTAAGGATCGTTTAAAGCATTTCGCCGTTGGAGTCAACAAAAGTGCTCGGCAAAGCGCCATCCTCCGGCCCCGGCAAGCGGCGGACACATCCGTTCGTCGTTAACCATAAAATTGTGAAGGGAATATGGCCGTCCGCCTGCTGCGGCACCGTGACCGCCGGCTTCGCCTTCCGTCTCACCCGCTGCGGCGCCACAGCGGGTCTTTGAGCTGGCCGAGGAAGGCGTCGTGGGCGGCGCGTTCGTCCTCGGTCGGCGCGTGCGGGCGCGGTTCCATGAATTCGCGCGCGCGCACGGCCGTGTCGCCGGCTTCCCGCGCCGGGCCGGCCATGACGAGATCGGGCTGCCGGCCGCCGCGCAATTCGAGATAAACTTCCGCCAGAAGCCGCGCGTCGAGCAACGCGCCGTGCAAGGCGCGGTCGCCGAGATCGACATCGAAGCGCTTGCATAAGGCGTCGAGCGAAGCCGGCGCGCCCGGAAACATGCGCCGCGCCATGGCCAGCGTATCAATCACGCGCGCGGGCGCAAGGCTTGGGAAGCCGTGGCGCGTCAGTTCGGCGTTGACGAAGCCGACGTCGAAACTGGC
>DATKSH010000021.1:0-4626 GCA_035531735.1 Alphaproteobacteria bacterium | reverse complement strand
GCCGCGCTTTATCCCCTGCCGCCGTGGCGCCCGGCGCACGGCTTCGAGGTCGATCGCGCCCTGATTTACGCCCTGATGCGCCGCGAGTCCCATTTCAACCCGCTGGCGGTCAGCGACCGCGGCGCCTGCGGCCTCATGCAGTTGATGCCGGCGACCGCCCGCACCGTTTCGCACGGCATGGGAGTCTTTGAAATCCGCGTGCATGGCCGCGGCGCCTGCCCGGCCAACCTGATGGACCCCGCGATCAACATCGCCCTCGGTCAGCGCTATGTGCGCTATCTGGCCAAGCAGCCGATGATCGGCAACAATCTTTTGCTGCTGCTGGCGGCTTATAACGGCGGACCGGGCCTCCTGGCGCGCTGGATGCACGACAGCAGCCAATTGGCGGCACGCCTCGGCCATATGCAAAAAGGCGATCCGCTGTTGTTCCTCGAAAGCATCCCGGCCCACCAAACCCACGATTACGTCGAGCAGGTCCTGATGCATTACTGGATCTACCGCGCCCGCCTCGGCGAGCCGCAGGATTCGCTCGGCGAACTGGCACACGGCCAGTGGCCGCGTTACGACGCGACCAACCCGCTCTCGATCCGCTCGCAAGAAGCCGCTGCCAGCCTCGGCGCCATTCAGGTCGCCAGCAATCAAGGCCATTAAGCTAAAATAAGAAAAGGACGCGCCGGGAAATTGTGGCGCTTGTTCTTCTTTTGTTCTTTACATCGGCAGCGCGCATCTGTATGTTTTCAGGCATGCCTGCCGCCGCGCCCGATCCGCTTGCCGAAAACCTGATCGCCGACCGGGCCAAGGCCGGGCGCGGGGCAGCCGGCAACCCGGCGGGGCGTTATGAGCGCTATGCCGGGCAAGCAATCGATGACGGCTGGCTGCGGGAATTGACCGAGGAAGACCCGGACGAGGAAAAAATCCCGACGCAGCTTCACATCGACACCACCCGCACCATCATCAACCGTATCGACTCGCCCGACCTGCCCTATATGCGCTCGATCAATCCCTATCGGGGCTGCGAACACGGCTGTATCTATTGCTACGCGCGGCCATCCCACAGTTGGCTCGGCTATTCGGCCGGCCTCGATTTCGAAACCCAGATTTTCTACAAGCCGGATGCTGCCGCGCTGTTGCGCGCGGAGCTTGCCGCCAAAAACTACGACCCGGAACCGGTCACGCTCGGCAGCAACACCGATTGCTACCAACCGGCGGAACGTCGGCTCAAAATCACCCGCTCTATCCTTGAGGTGCTGCATGTCTGCGATCATCCGCTGGCCATCATCACCAAATCGGCCCTCGTCGCCCGCGACATCGACTTGCTCGCGCCGATGGCGCAAAAAAACCTTGCCCATGTTTCGGTTTCGCTGACCACGCTTGACCCCGCACTGGCGCGGGTCATGGAACCGCGCGCGGCGGCGCCGTGGAAACGCCTCGCCACGATCAAGGCCCTCGCCGAGGCCGGCATCCCGGTCACGGTGATGACGGCGCCGCTTATTCCCGGCCTCAACGACATGGAAATGGAAAGGCTTCTGGAAGCAGCGTGGGAAGCCGGCGCGCGCGCGGCCCATTACACCCTCGTGCGCCTGCCCTATGAACTTAAAGACCTGTTCCGCCAATGGCTGGAAACCCACCGGCCGGGCCGGGCCGAGCATGTTCTTTCGCTGATCCGCGAAACGCGCGGCGGTAAGCTTTACGATGCGGATTACAGCCAGCGCCGGCGCGGCAGCGGGGTTTATTCCGACCTGATCGCCTCCCGCTTTACCCTCGCCAAAAAGCGCCTCGGCTTCGACCGCGAGAAGCGCTATCTCGACAAAAGCCGGTTTCGGCCGCCTGAAAGGAATGGCCAAATGGGATTTACTTTCGCTTAAAATCGGCCCGGCGATCTGTTGCGGACTCGTCACGATTGCTAACTTCCGGACCCGTGCGGTGTTTAACTTTCATTTATGAATCAGGATTCCCAGAGCCTTAACGCGCGACGCGAAAGCAAAAGCCCGAATCGAATAATTGCAAAATCAGGCCTTTTTCGGTTATGGTGGCGCTTCAGAAATTGCCGGAAATTCGGCGTTTTCGAGATTTTGCCATGACCGCCCGCGTCAAATTATCACTCGTCCGACAGATTGCCGCATCGGCGGCCGGCGCACTGATTGTTCTGTGCCTTGCGGCGCCCGCCAAGGCCGATACCACCATCAGCACTCCGCCAACCCGCGGCATCGTCGAGGCGCTCGGCAACGCCAACAGCGACAGCCTCTATAACGGCGGCGCAAATCAGGGCGGTTTTTCATTGTCCGACAGTCTTTTTTCCGGCTATGCCGCCGGCGATCCGGCCACCCACTTCCTGTCCGGCGCGGGCGGCGCGCATGACGACCTGGCCCCGTTCGGCGGCGACCAGAAAGTCTATGCGCTCCTGATCGACGGTTCCTACGACTTCAACTACGACCTCGGCACCGGCCTGCCCTTGCATCCCTATCTGGCGGGCGGCATGGGCATGGCGGTTTATGGCGGTTCACCCGCCAGCGGCGGCGGCTTCGCCATGCAAAGTGGCGATATGGTGCCCCTGTTTCGCGTCGGCGGCGGCGTCACCTATCGCCTCGGCGAGCAATGGGACCTGTCGCTCGATTACAAAGCCGGCTTCACCGGCGGCGACCAGTTCATCACTATGCGTAATCAGGAGCCGGTCGATATGCAAGTCCTCGACATGGGCATGCATTATCAGTTCTGATGGCGGAAGCCGGATGCCGGATGTCAAAATCCGGCCGGCAAAACCCGAAAAATATCTTCTTTGCGTGATGCCGTCATAGCGCTTAACTGCGCGGATGGTTTCTCCGTCACCTGCTTTCTGGCACCCCGAATCCTTCGCGTGCCGACGCGCCAACCTTGAGGTGCGCCAGCGCGTGATCGCGGCCGTGCGCGGGTATTTCATTGCCGAAGGTTTCGCCGAAGTCGAAACGCCGATCCTGCAAACCATGCCCGGCGCGGAAGTTCACCTGCACGCCTTTGCGACCGAGCTTAAGGGCCCGCGCCCCGGTGAGCCGGCGCAAAAGCTCTATCTCCATACCAGCCCCGAATTGGCGATGAAGAAATTGCTGGTCGCCGGCATGCCGAAAATTTTCCAGTTCGCGCATGTATTCAGGAACGGCGAGCGTTCGGCGCAGCATCATCCGGAATTCTTGATGTGCGAGTGGTACCGGAGCCAGGGATCGGAAAATGGATGCCAGGTGCCAAGCGATCTTTTTGCGCAGGTCATGCAGGATTGCGTCACGCTGGTGCGCGTTGCGGCGGAAGCGGCCGGGCGCAAGCTGTTCGACGCCAACGGCATGACTTGCGATCCGTTCGGTGATTGGGAAACCTTAGGCGTTACCGACGCTTTCCGCCGCTATGCCGACATCGACCTTCTTTCGACCGCGCCCGATCCCGAGATACCCGACGCCGCGCTGCTGGCCCGCGAGGTCGCACGCATCGGCCTGCGCACCCATGAAAGCGATAGCTGGGACGATTTGTTTTTCCGCGTGATGGGCGAGAAAATCGAGCCTTTGCTGGGCAAAGGCCGTCCCACCCTGCTGTGCGATTACCCGGTCAGCATGGCGGCCCTTGCCCGGCCCAAAGCCGGCGATCCGCGCGTCGCCGAGCGCTTCGAGCTTTATATCTGCGGCATTGAGCTCGCCAACGGCTTTCATGAATTGGCCGACGCCGCCGAGCAACGGCGGCGCTTCGAAGCCGACATGGCGCAAAAGGAAAAACTCTATGGCGAAACATGGCCGCTTGACGAGGATTTCCTCGCCGCCCTTGCCTATGGCCTGCCCGACAGCGCCGGCCCTGCCCTCGGCCTCGACCGACTCGTGATGCTGTGCGCCGGCGCCGACAAAATCGACGACGTGCTATGGGCGCCGGTCGCCGAAACACCTTAGGAGCGCGCATGGATTACGCCGGTTTTTACATCAATCTCGACAGCAAGCCCGGACGCCGCGCGGCGATGGAAACGGAACTCACGCGCCACGGCCTTGGGGAAAAATACGCGCGCTTCGCCGGCACTGAGGGCAACGCTCTCAAATTTCCCAATCCGCACAGCCTCAAGGACGGCGTGATCGGCTGCTTCGCCTCGCATTGCCGCTTGCTGGAACAGAATCGCGCCGGCGGGCGGCATTTGCATGTGGTCGAGGACGATGCGATTTTTGCCGCCTGCGCGCCGCAAACCATCAACCGCATGATCGCGGCCGGCCGGCTCGACGCCTGCGACATTCTTTATACGGACGTTTCGGTGCCGCTGCGCAGCGATATTTACCGCATGTATAAATCCATGTACGGCAAGGCGGTGACGTACGACGACGCCGGCGCCATCAAAAGCGTCGCTTTCGAGGTTTTCAATATGAAAGGCATGGCCTATGCCTCGGCCATTTCCTATCTGGTCAACCGCAAATCCATCGGCAAATTGCACGATCTGTGCGCGGCGGAACTTGCGCGCGGGCCGTCCTTGCCGGTCGATTTATTTTATCGGCAAAAGGTCGAGGAAGGCGCGCTGAAAGCCGCCTGCCTTTTTCCCTTCGTTACCTCGGTCAATCTCGACCAGGTTTTGCAGTCCTCGATCGACGGCGATTTGCACAAGCCGACGGCGGTCGCGCGCCTTTTGGGCCG
>DATKSH010000020.1:0-9278 GCA_035531735.1 Alphaproteobacteria bacterium | reverse complement strand
TACAGCGAACCACCTACCCCGCCGCTTTTTTCTTCTCTCCCTCGGGCATATGCAATGTGCCGCCGGTGGTCGGTTTTGAAACCCCCGTCGTGCCCGGCACCGTCAAAGGCAAGCCACGTTGTGACCGCACCGCGAGATAGGCGAAGGCTTCGGCCTCCAGCCCGTCGCCGCTCCAGCTCAGCGCATCGACCGGGCTGACCGGGATGTCGGCTAGTTCGCCAACCCAGCGCATCAGCGTATTGTTATGCCGACCGCCGCCGGTGACATAAAGGTGCATCGGGGGGCGCGGCATAAAGCGCAAGCTGTCCACAATCGCGCGCACGGTCATCATCGTAAGGGTCGCGGCGCCGTCGGCGGGATCGAAATCCTCCGGCAGCGGATTTTTGAAGGCATTGCGGTCGAGCGATTTGGGCGGCTTGCCGGCGAAAAACGGATCGCCCATGAAACGCTCGATCACGGCCTCATCGGGATGGCCCGATGCCGCCAGTACGCCATATTCGTCGTAAGCCTGCCCGGCATGGCGCAAAATCCAGTCGTCGATCATGGCAACGCCGGGGCCGACGTCATAGGCGACAATTTCGTCGTCGTCGCCGCCGCCGATCCATGTGACGTTGGCGACGCCGCCGATATTGAGGATCGCCACCGGCTTTGGCAATTTGGCGGCCAGCGCCCGGTGATAAAGCGGCACCAAAGGCGCGCCGTGGCCGCCGGCTTTCATGTCGGCCGCGCGGAAATCGTTGACCACCGGAAGGCCGGTCAACTTGGCCAGAAGCGCCCCGTCGCCGATCTGGATCGTTGCGCGCTCCTCCGGTTGATGCCAAATTGTCTGGCCATGAAAACCGATCAGATCGACGGGCCGCGCAAGCCCGCCCTGCCGCAGGAATTTTTGCACGATGTCGGCGTGCAGGACGGTCAATTCGCGTTCCAGCGCCGCGATTTCCGGATCGCGCGCGCCGGCTTTGTTGCCGAACGCACGGCGCAGGCGCGCGCGCAAATCGGATTCGTAAGGGGTGGTCAGGAAGCCGAGCGGGCGCACATGGCCCTCGCCGTCGGTTTCGATCAGGGCGGCGTCGATGCCGTCGATCGAGGTGCCGCTCATCAGGCCGATGGCAAGAAACAGTCGAGCAGACATAAGCAACCTTTGGAACAAGTCTAAATTTCTCACGGAGAGTACGGCATGACAAGGTTAAAATCCGATTTACTTAATGTTTTGCATGAGCGCGGCTACGTTCATCAATGCACAGACCTGCAGGCGCTCGACAACAAGGCCGTGCGCGAAACCATCACCGGCTATATCGGTTTCGATGCGACGGCCGCCAGCCTGCATGTCGGAAATCTCGTCAGCATCATGCTGTTGCGCCGCTTGCAGCAGGCCGGCCACCGGCCGATTGTGCTGATGGGCGGCGGCACAACCAGGATCGGCGATCCGTCCGGCAAGGACGAAACAAGGCAACTTCTTACCGATGAAACCATTAACGCCAACATCTCCAGCATTAAGACTATTTTCGGCAACTTCCTGAATTTCGATGCCGGCAAGGCCGGCGCGATCATGGTCAACAACGCCGATTGGCTCGACAAGCTCGGCTATATCCCCTTCCTGCGCGAGGTCGGCGCGCATTTCACCATCAACCGCATGCTGAGTTTCGATTCCGTCAAATTGCGGCTGGAGCGCGAGCAGCCCCTCACCTTCCTCGAATTCAATTACATGATCCTGCAGGCTTACGATTTTCTCGAATTGTCGAAACGGCTTGGCTGTGCGTTACAGATGGGCGGCTCCGACCAATGGGGCAACATTGTCAACGGCGTCGAATTGGGCCGGCGCATCGCCAACAAGGAATTGTTTGGCCTGACCACGCCTTTGATTACGACGTCTTCGGGCGCGAAAATGGGAAAAACCGTAGCCGGGGCAGTGTGGCTCAAGCCGGACAAAGTCTCGCCTTATGATTACTGGCAATTCTGGCGCAATACCGAGGATGCCGATGTCGGGCGTTTTCTGAAATTGTTCACCGACCTGCCCTTGGCGGAAGTCGCCAAGCTGGAAAAGCTGAAAGATAGCGAGATCAACGAGGCCAAGAAAATCCTCGCCGACGAGGCGACGGCGTTGGCGCATGGCGCGGACGCGGCGAAAAAGGCGCGCGCGACCGCCGAGGAAACCTTCGAGGGCGGCGGCAAGGGCGCAGGCTTGCCGGTGTTCGATTTCAAGCGCGGTGAAACGCCGGCCATCATCGACATCGCCCTTGCGCTCGGCTTCACGGCGTCGAAAGGCGAGGCCAAGCGCATGATCGAGCAAGGCGGTGTGAAATTGAACGACAAGCCGGTTACGGCCATTACCGCGACCTTATCCGCCGCCGATCTCGACGCCGACGGCGTCGCGCGCCTCAGCTTCGGCAAGAAGCGGCACGGGTTGGCGAAGGGGGATTAAAAATCATCGAAACATGCATAAACGGCGTCACGCCCGTCCCCGGACTTGATCCGGGGATCGGCGCGGGCATCCACGTTTTTTCATGCTTTAAGACGTGGATGGCCGGGACAAGCCCGGCCATGACGATCTGTTAGATCGGTTAATGATCTAAGCGAACTTCATCCGCCGCCGGTCGGAATCGTCGAGGTTGAAGGCTTCCTGGAAAAAGGCGCGGGCGTAAGTTTCGGGATCGGCCGCGTCGTCCGGCACCTCGATTTTTTTGACGTCAAGCATTTGATAGACCGGGTCGAAACGGCCAAGGCGCAAGGCCGGCGTGTAGGAAAAATCCGGCGCGGCGAGATGGGCCTTGGCGCGCATGAACTCGCGCGCCGGCAACATGATAATGTCATAGACGTAATGACCGCCATTGGCCGCCGTCACGTACCAGCAGCCGATGATGCAATTGAGGCGCAGATAGCCGAGCCGCGCGGTGCGGATCGAGCGCGGCACCGAACCGGCCATGAAAGTCAGCGACCAGTCGTGCGGGCGTTGCGGTTGCGGCGCGGCTTCGCCGGATTCCGCAGCGGAGGCAGAGGCGAAATCGCCGGCTTCAAAATCGAAATCATCGGTATGCACATCGGCGGCAAAGTCGAACGCTGCGCCATTCGGCGTTTCGCGCATGATCGCCCGGCGCGCCTCGGCCTCGATGTTTGCTCTTTCTTCCGCGCCTAGCCGAAAATAATCGCCCGCCTTGGCGTGAATGACGGCGACGGCGGCATAAGCGGCGTTGATGTCCTTCAGCGCCTCTTCGGATGCCCTGTCGCCGGGATGGCGGTCGGGATGCAATTCCATCGCCCGCTTGTGATAGGCCTGCCGGATTTCGGCGAAAGGCACATCAAGCGAAGCGAACCGTTCCCGCGCCTCGAAAAAAGCGACCAGCCGCGCGATGTGCGCAAGGCGTTCGGGCAGCACGAAGCGATAAGCGGCGGCATTCGCATGCACATGCCTGACGCGGGCGAACAAAGCGCCCGGCGCGAGGCCGAGCTGCGCGTAGGCATAAAGCACATCGATGGAATAAACGGCCATGCGCTCCTCCGCACATGCGACCGAAAAACTATTATTCCATAATAGCCGAAAAGGCCGTGCTTGCCCATGCAAAAGTGGCGGCGCTTATTCGGATTTATTGATGTTGGTTTGCGCGGGCGCAAGCGTTGGGGCCGGCGGCGCGGTATCGCTGGGCGAGCCCTGATCGCCGCCGAAAAACAGGTTGCGCAAAAAGCCCGGCGTCAGGATCGAGACCGGGTTGACGCCGACATCGGGCTTATCGAGCGTGCCCCTGATCGTGTAATTGGCCGCCAGCACACCCTGATTTTCACCGCCGGTCAGAAGGTCGCCGAGCACGGGAATCGCGCCGATGATGCGGTTGAAAAAGCTGAACGGCGCTATGGTGCCGTAAAGATCGGCCTTGCCGCTGTTCATATCGACGGTGCCGTCGACGTTCATGCCGACCGACGAGCCGATGGCCCGCACCTGTTTCAGGCCGAGCGTGTCGTCCTGCCAGCTGAATTTGCCGTCGAGGCTGTCGAACGAAATGGTGCCGGTAAGGAGGTCGAACAGGCCGAACGGCGAGGTCGCGTTCATCAGATTGACCAGCGCCGGCAGGCCCTTGACGTCGAACGCGCCGATCTTGACCTTGCCCTCGACGATGCGCGGGTGGGCCAGCGTGCTGGATCCTGTGATCGCGACCTTGCCGCCACGCACCGTGTCGGTGAAGCCGAGGCCCTTCAGCGCCTTGCCGAAATCGTCGCAGGTGGCGGAGAAGGTGCGGGCGCCGTCGCTTTGCGGGGTTAACTCGATGCTCAGCGGATGATTGCCGTCGGCCATGCCCTTGAGGCTGATGGCGTTCCAGCCTTCCTTGTCGCGGATCGCGTAGCCATGCGCGTCGGCGATAAAGCCGAAGGCGCTGGTGTAAAGCCTGGCGACCTTGATGCGGTATTCCTTAGGCCGCGGATCGGCGCGGGCGATGTCGTGGCCGCCGCGCAGGCCGCCGATGTCGAGGCTTTTGCCGCCGGCCTCCATCTGCATCGAGCCCTTGGCGCCCATCACCTGCGAAAAACGCAGCCGCGCGTCGGTGCGGCCGATGACGAAGGGATCGAGATCGAGATTCAGCACATCGTGCGTGCCGGCCGCCAGCGTGGCCTTGCCCTTGATCGAAAGGCCGGGGCCTTTCACGGAAATCGAGGAAATCCTGATACCGCCCTTGGCCGGCGCCTCGGCGGCAAAAGTGAGCGTCGCCGGCGTATCGGCCGGTTTTTCCCAGTCGAGTTCCGCGACCTGCATCGCTGCCTTCCGCATGTCCAGCGTACCGGTCACGGCCAGCGGCGCCGTGGCGCTTTTTTGCTCCATATGCAACGCGACGACGATGGGGCCCTTGGTATCGGCCAGCGGCGCGATACCGAGTTGCGCCCATTGCGGGCCGTCGAGATCGGCGCTGACGCTGGCCTGCCGCAGGTCTTTGCCGGCGACGAAGGATTGCCCGTAGTCGGCCGTGACAGGGACATTATCGATGGCGACCGGGCCCTTCAACGAAAAGCCGTTTTTGTCGAGCGCCAGCGCGAGATTGCCGTGCGTCAAGGTATGCCCGGGCACAAGCTTGGAGGATGAAAGGTCGGCCAGTTTTGCATCGGCCCTGACATCGACATCGGCCATTTTAAGAGACTTAAGGAGCGGAAAGCTCAGCGTCACGGTGCCGTCGACCGCTCCTTCGATGTCGTGCGGCTTCAAGCCGAGTGCCTTGGTATAGCCGAAGCGTGGCGCATCGAGCAGCGTGAGGATGGCGGGAGCCGGCCCGGCGATATGCAGGGGCAAAACGATATTTTGCACATGCTGCTGGAAATCCGTGATCGCGATGGTTGACGGAAGCAGCTTGAGAGCGCCGAGCGCGCCCGTCACCTGTATCGTCATGCGATCGAGATCGAAATGGGCGGTGGCGGCCGCGTTTTCGACCGGCGGCATATCGGGAAGATAAAGCACCGTGCCGCCGGAGGCCGTGATGGTGCCGCTGCCCTCCGTGACCGTCGTGGCGGCGAGATTGTCCCAGTCGAGCGTGCCCTTGAACGTGGCTGCGCCGCGATCGAATGTGCCCTTGGAGAGGCTGGCGGCGATCCATGCGCGCGCGCCGGGAATAGCGGGCTTGGGCCAGATGGCGGCGGATTTATCCATCGGTAATTTGTCGAGCTTGACCGACAGGTTGAAGGCGAGATCGTGCGCCGGCATGCCGGCTTTCACCGGCGTGCCGGTCAGCGTCAGGGAAAGCGTCGGGCCGCCGAAATCGAGCGTCGCTTGCGGCACATTCAGCGTACCCTTGAGTCCATCGTACTCGGCCTTGAGTTTCAGGCTTTTGACCGGGCACGGCTGGTCCCACAAAGCCGGGTCGTCGAGCGTCCCGGCCGCGCCCGCGACATCGAGGGCGGCGGCGGCGATATTCAGATGCTCATCGAGCGCGACGGAAACCTGCCCGGTCAGCGGCAGGTTGAGAAGCACCCCCGGCGAGGCGGCAAGGAACGAGGGGTTAAGGCCGGAAAAGCGCGCGATCAGGTCGTGATCCCGGTTGGAGCGATCGTATTCGTAATGCACCGCCAGCAGCTCGGCTTTGCCCTGCCGTATGACCTCGACCATGGCGCGGCCCGAAAGATTAAATCCGCTGCGCTCCAGCACGATTTCGGGAATGCCGATCGCCCAGTCGCTATTGTTCTTCTCGTCGTGAATGGCGAAGGACGCGCGGCTGATTTCCAGCTTGCGAATGAAAAAGGCGTGGGCGAGATCGTCGGCCATGTTCGCCACGGTGCTTTTGAGATCGCCGCCGCCGGCCGAAGGGGGCATGCCGGCGAACAGGAACTGGCCGTCGGCAGCGCGGGTCAATTGCACCTGCGGATGGTCGATCAAGAGGCCGGCGGGGATCAACCGGCCGAGCAGCAAGCCCGCGAGGCTGATGCGCATATCGAGATCAGGGACAGTGGCGATGGATGCGCCGTTGCCGCCGGTAAGCCGCACCTGTTCCAGATGCAGGGCAAACAGATGATCGGCGTTGTCCCAGATCAGCTCGCTGCTTCCCACCTTGGCTTGCGTGCCGGGGATCAGGCTTTCGATCGCCTGTTCGACATAGGGCGTGAAATAGCTTGAGGTGATCGGCGCCATGCTGAGGCGCCAAATCAGGAGGCCGCTCAGTATGATGACGATGGCGATGAGGCCGACGACGATTTCGGCGATTTCCGTAATGATGCGCGAGGCGCGAGGCATGGGAAAGGACCATAATGACGAATGACAGCCGAATAAAGGCCAGAATGTGGATGGCGTCCCGATGTGGCGGAAAGATGCTTGACAAGGAGAGGCCGCGCGCCATTCTTGCCGCCGCGAAACGATCAAGGAGCATCCCATGCCGCGCCCGGCCATCAAAAGAAAATCGCCCCGCCGCATAAGCACCGCCGTCAGGGTGCGGCTGGCCAAGCCGTCAGCCGGGCAGCCGGGCAAGGCAGCCGCCACGCCGCGTGGCGCGTTGGGTGCCGGATCGAAGGCGCCGGCCTTTTCGCTGCCGGCCATCGGGCGCGGCGTTGCCGGCGGGAAGGTTTCAAGCGCCGATCTCAAGGGCAAGTCCTATGTGCTTTATTTTTATCCCAAGGACGATACCTCCGGCTGCACCGCCGAGGCCTGCGGCTTCCGCGACAGCATCGCCGGTTTCAACAAGCTCGGATTGACGGTGATCGGCGTGTCGAAAGACAGCCTCGCCAGCCACGAAAAATTCGCCAAAAAATACGATCTCAATTTCCCCCTCGCTTCCGACGAGAAAGGCGAGCTGCTGGCACGCTATGGCGTGTGGGTTAAAAAGAGCATGTATGGACGCAGCTATATGGGCGTCGAGCGCTCGACCTTTTTGATCGACGGCAAAGGCGCCGTGCGCGCGGCATGGCGCAAGGTTAGCGTGCCGAGGCATGTCGAGGAGGTGCGGAAGGCGGCGGCGGAGCTGTGAGCCTGATTGCCGAAGCCGATCCGCAATCCATCGCCCGCGCTGCCGTATTGTTGCGCGAAGGCAAGCTGGTCGCTTTCCCGACCGAGACGGTTTATGGCCTCGGCGGCGATGCGACCGCCGACAACGCCGTGGCGGCGATTTACGAGGCCAAGGGACGGCCGCACTTCAATCCACTGATTATCCATGTCACCGAACCGGCGGCGCTGGGCGAATTGATCGAATGGAACGACACCGCGCGGCACCTGGCCGCGCAATTCTGGCCGGGGCCTTTGACGCTGGTGCTGCCGCGCGCGAAACATTGCCCGGTTTCGCTGCTGGCCGGTGCGGGGTTCCCCACGCTTGCCGTGCGCATTCCTTCCCATCCTATCGCGCGCGCGCTTTTGAAAGAAGCGGGCGTGCCGGTCGCCGCGCCGAGCGCCAATGTTTCGGGACGCCTGAGCCCGACCACGCCTTTGCATGTGGCCGAAAGCCTCGGCGATAAAGTGGCGATGATCTTGGCCGGCGGCAAATCCCAAGTGGGGCTGGAATCGACGGTGGTCGATTTGACTTCCTCGCCGCCGCGCATCCTGCGCCCCGGTGGTGTTACCAAGGAGCAATTGGAAAAATCTCTCAACATGAAGATTGAAACCGCACGTGTAGAATCCGATGGCAATACCGCCCTGCCCGCGCCCGGCATGCTGGCCAAGCATTACGCGCCGCGCCTTCCCTTGCGCATGAACGCCGACAGCGCGGATGCCGGCGAGGCGTTGCTGGCTTTCGGACCGGATGAAACGGTCAAGGGCGGGGCGATGCGCCTTAATCTCAGCGAAAAAGGCGATGCGACCGAAGCGGCGGCCAATCTGTTTGCAATGTTAAGAGAACTCGACCGATCGGATTTGACGGGCATCGCGGTGATGAAGATTCCGGAAACGGGGCTCGGCGCGGCAATCAACGACCGCCTCAGGCGCGCCAGCCTGCGCGATTGATTAGCGCCTTTTGGCCCCGGAGTGGCGTTCGCCGATGGATTTAGCCAGCGGCACGGCGATGCCAAGCGCGACGCCGGTCAAGGCGATCGACAGGCCCATGGCGGGAGCCGCGCCAAGCGTGCCGGCGACGACGCCGGCGCCGATGATGGTCGCCGCCGAGGCGGGGGCGATCTCGGTATAAATGTCAACGCCGTGAGTGTGCCTTGCCATTATCATGACTTTCTCATCCGATTCGATGCACAGCATTTATGTAAAAATTATCGGACAGTATCGTGAAATAAATCTTAAATTTGCCGCAAAAAGGCTAAGCGATTGATATTCAAGCCATTGCGTCGGCGGAAGCGGCGGCGCCGGCTTTGTGGTGGTTGGTCCCGGCCGTCCCGGACATCAGCGGCAAGCGGGTGATGTCGCCAGTGTCCATCTGCGCCATCATCATGGTCGCGAACAGCGAGGACGGGCTCGGCAAGGCGTTGTTCGCGCCGCCGGCCGCTGTGGCACCCGCGCTTTGGGGGGCCGCGTTTTGCAAGTTCTTGCCGGATAGCGAGGCGAGGTTGAACGAGCCTTGCGGCATCACCGGCGGCGTGAAGCCACCTTGCGCAATGCCGGCGGATTCGGTCGCCGCTATGGCCGATTGAGCAGCGGCGGCCAGTGACGGCGAGGATGAAGAAGGTGAAACCGGCGCGGCATCGGCCAGCATGGTCGAGGCCATCGCGTTCGGTAATTGCGGCGCATGGTCGAAACGCGCGGCGAAATGCTGGTAAATCTGCGACAGGCTGCGCGGCTGGCCGCTGGAATCGTAAAACACCTTGGGATTGGCGGCGGCGGCATCGGGCAGGATATTGGCCGCGCTGGCGTTGGGATTGGCCTTCATCGTGTTGAGGAAATT
>DATKSH010000019.1:0-4580 GCA_035531735.1 Alphaproteobacteria bacterium | reverse complement strand
CCGAGGCGGGAGCCATGCCGGGGCTCATCGCGCCGGCCGCGCCGTTGGCAGCGGCTCCCGTCACGCTGCCGTCGAGAATGGGACGCGCCTCTCCTTCTTTCGGTTGGGTGCCGGGGATAAAGGATTCCCAGATCGCGTCTTTCTCGCCGGGAGTCGCCAATCCGCCGGTCGCCGGATCGACGCGCACTTCGACGAGGCCCGGCGGCATGCGGAACGGCACCGCCGGCTGATTTTTGGTCGCGCCCTTGATGAAACGCTCGAAGATCGGCACCGCGACGCTGGCGCCGGTTTCATATTTGCCGAGTGTGCGCGGATCGTCATAGCCGACATAAACGCCCGCCACGAGGTTGGGCGTAAAGCCCATGAACCACGTATCCTTGCTATCGTTGGTGGTGCCAGTTTTGCCGGCGAGCGGAATGCCGAGCGCCCCGAGCCGGTGCGCGGTGCCGCGCTGCACGACGCCTTCGAGGATGGACACCATTTGATAGGTGGTGCGCGGGTCTTCGATCTGTTCGCGCGTGTCGGGAATGTCGGGCGGCACCATGCCGGCTTGCCACGGCCCCGTCTGGCAGCCGGTGCAGTCGCGCTGATCGGTGCGCCAGATGGTCTTGCCGTTGCGGTCCTGCACGCGGTCGATGAGGCTCGGCACGATGCGCTTGCCGCCATTGTCGATCATGCCGTAGGCCGCCGTCAGGCGCAAAGGCGTGGTTTCCTTGGCACCCAGCGAATAGGACAGCAAATCCGGCATGCTATCGACCACGCCGAATTTCTCGGCATATTGCACGATGATCGGCATGCCGATGGCGTTGGCGAGGCGCGCGGTCATGACGTTGCGCGATTTTTCGATGCCGACCCGGAGCGGCGTGGGGCCAAGAAAATTATCTTCGTAATTTTCCGGTTGCCACAACGGCAGGCCCGGTCCCTGATTATAGGAAAAAGGCGCGTCGAGGATCAGCGACGACGGTGTGAAGCCCTTGTCGAGCGCCGCCATATAGACGAACGGCTTGAAGGACGAGCCCGGCTGGCGCCACGCTTGCGTCGCGCGGTCGAACTGGCTGATTTGCGCGCTGAAGCCTCCCGTCAGCGCATAGACGCGGCCGGTGTTGGGGTCCAGCACCACGATGGCGCCCTCGACCGCCGGCACTTGCCGCAGCGTGTAGGTGTCGGGTGGGTAAGGCTTGCCTTTCGCGTCCTCCTTGACGCGCTCGACCATCACCACGTCGCCGATCTTGAGGACGTCGGAGGGCTTATGCACCGGCGGGCCGAATGTGCCGTCGGGCAATTCGTGGCGCGCCCACGACAATTCGTCCCACGGAATATGGCCGCGCGTGTCGCCGGCGAAAGCGACATAGGCATCGTCATGCTTGAAGCCGATGACCACCGCCAGCGGCCAGTCCTCGCCGCCGGGCGGCGGCTTGACGGCGGCAAGGCGCTTTTGCCAGTCGGTGAAATGATCGAAATGGGCGACCGGCCCGCGGAAACCGCGCGCGCGGCGATCATAGGCGATGAGGCCGGCGCGCAGCGCCCTGGTCGCGAGATTTTGCAAATGCGGATCGAGGCTGGTCTTGACCGTGAGGCCGCCGGTCAAAACCTGTTTCTCGCCGAAGCGCGCGACCAGTTGGCGCCGCACTTCCTCGTCGAAATAGGCGGCCGAGGCGACGTCGTTGGGCGCCCGCGCCTGCATCGCCAGCGGCTCGGCCAGCGCTTCCTGCGCCTGCTGTTGCGTAATGTGGCCGTCCTGCAGCATGCGGCCGATCACCCAGTTGCGCCGCCCCAACGCCATCTTGTAGTTGCCGCCGGCGAGGCTGTAGGTGCTGGGCGCCTTGGGCAACGCCGCGAGATAGGCGGCCTGCGCGATGCTGAGATCGTCGAGCGGCTGGTCGAAATAATTGAGCGCGGCGGCGGCGACGCCATAGGAATGATTGCCGAGATAAATCTCGTTCAAATAAATTTCGAGAATACGATCCTTGCTGAGGCTTTTTTCAAGGCGGGTGGCGAGGATCGCTTCGCGGATCTTGCGCGCCAAGGTGACCTGGTTGCCGAGCAGCATGTCCTTGGCGACCTGCTGCGTGATGGTCGAGGCGCCTTGCGGCCGCCGCCCGCGCGCGAGGTTGCCGATGTCGGCGATGGCGGCGCGGACGATGCCGAAAACATCGACGCCGCCGTGGCTATAGAAATCGCGGTCCTCGGCCGACAGGAAGGCGTTCCTGACCAATTTTGGAATCGCGTCGATCGGCACGAAGATACGTTCCTGCGCGGCGATGGTATCGAGCATGCGGCCGTCGCCGGCATAAACGCGCGTCAGGGTCGGCGGGTAATAATCCTTGAGATAGGAATAATCGGGCAGGTTGTGGCTGTAATGATCGAAGACCAGGAAGCCCGCCACCACCGCCGCCGCCAAGCCCAGCAGCGCGAGGGAAAAAAGGGTCGAGTAGAAGCGCATGGCTGTCTTTTAGGCTGAGTCGGGAGCGCACCTTAACGCCGAGCAGGCGGTTTGTAAAAAAACCGGCGCGAGGACGGGCAGCCCGGCGCGCCATGTTCCATCACGGCTTCGGCTCAATCCAAGTTATTGAAATTCCTGCGAAAATAAACGGGCTTACGCAAAAACGATGATTCCGTGCTATTTTAAAGCCTGTTTTTACCGGTTGGGGTTATTCTAAGCCATTCGGCTGGCTCGAACTTTAGAACGAAATCATGGCAGAAATCGAAACCACCAAGACGACTCTTTATGCGCCACCGCCGTCGCCTTATTCGCCGACGGCATTCGGCCTTAATTTTGAAAACCTCAATCCGCTTAGCCGGTTATTCGGCGCGCGTCCCGCCGTCCACCCTTTCGGCCCCGGCAATGAGCGTTATAACCCGGCCTTCTATCCTTATTACTATGGCCGCCCTTATTTCGCGGGAGGGTACCCTTATTCGGATCATCTAATCTATCGAACGGTTTTGCACCCACCTGCTTATTATTATGGGCCTCAGTCATCGGTGCCGCCGTTGTGGGCCCGGAATCAGAACTATTTTAGAAGCTCGACCGCCTTAGCGAGCGGCACCGCGCGGCCGGAGGGTTTCGTAGCGCGGCCGACGCCTAATGCGCCTGCGACTTCCCCCACCGCCCCCAATCCGCCGCCGGTCGAAGCTAAGCCGCTGCCACCTCTATCAAGCGCAAACCAGCCGGCCGCCGCGGCGACCGGCAAGCCAACATCGCTGGTGCCGAAGGGATGGGACAAGGTGAAATGCCGATTCCCGAACGAAACGCCGAACGAAAAAATAGCGGACCGCCTCGTCGCCGAGGATAACGAGAATCTTCTGCGCAAACTCGGCCGGCTGCCGAGGCATAAGCTTAAAGCCTACAAGCCCGAACGTACGCCAACCGGCATTAGGGCGGAGGATCTCAACGAGGCGGAACTTCGTTATCTTAAAGGCGGGCAAGCGTGCGCACGGGGCGGAAGCGAGGCAAAACCCAAAGCATCACCGGCCGCCAAGGCCAAGACCGGAAGAATGCCCGGCCCGCGCGCCGGCGGCACCGCATAACCGAATTTTTCCCAGCAAATCCGCCACTCGCAAATAAGCGGTTGTAACCGGCGGGTGATTGCGGCTATGATGGCCCGCGTTCTTGGGATACCCAAAGTCGTTAAGCCCAAACGCAAGGAAACGGCAGGAATTCCAAATAATTAGATCGATCTCCCTGCCTGTTTGCTTGCCACGGAACGCACAAGATCGCGCCGGCGAAGACGTTCCCATGGGGGGAACCCGCCCGGGCCGCGAAAGACGGCCGGCAAGGACGCGCCTTGGCGCAAGACCTACCCGACCGATAAAGGCCTAACAACCAATTTGCCAGCTCAGCGAGCGCCAGGAAGGTCGATCCAACCTTCAGGCGACGGGCCGGCGGGAGAGATTTAAGATGAAGCGTATGCTGGTGGATGCCGTGCATCCGGAAGAAACCCGTGTGGCGATCGTCGACGGGACCTGGCTCAACGATTTCGATTTCGAGCGCGCCAGCAAAAAACAACTCAAGGGCAATATCTACCTCGCCAAGGTGATCCGCATCGAGCCGTCGTTGCAGGCGGCGTTTGTCGAATATGGCGGCAACCGCCACGGCTTTTTGCCGTTCTCCGAAATCCATCCCGATTATTACCGCATCCCGATGGCCGACCGGCCGCACGAGGAACAGGAGGCTGAAACCGGGGAGGACGAGGAGGAGGATGCCGCCGAGGCCGGCGATTTCGCCGAAAGCGCGGACGGCGATGCCGACGCCGACCGGGAATTGGCCGAGGAGGCCGCAGCCGAGGAAGAGGCCGCCGCGCGCGACCAGCAGGAACCCGTCGATACCATGCCGGAAGCGCCAGAAGCGCCAGAAGCGCCGGAAGCATCGAACGAAAATCCCCCCGCCGCATTGCCGGCTTATGCCGAAGCGCCAAACTCCGAATTCTCGGCCGCGCCGGAGGGCGATCTCGGCCTCATCACGGATTTCGGCAATGCCGCCGTCGGCGGCGAGGCGCTGGCAGCGCCGACGCCGATCGATGTCGTCGGCGGCGAAGTCGCCGAGCAGGCCATCGCCGAGGAACGCCATCGCCGGCCGCCGC
>DATKSH010000018.1:0-8175 GCA_035531735.1 Alphaproteobacteria bacterium | reverse complement strand
TTTTTAAGCGCGGCCGGGTCGTCCGTGCTCACGCGCCATGTGACGAGGTTGGAATGCGCGATCACGTCCTCGACTCGCCCGCGCACCAGGAGGCGCCCGTTGAGCAGATAGCCGATCTGGGTGCAGCGCTCGGCCTCATCCATATAATGGGTGCTGACGAGGACGGTGACGCCTTGCGCGGCGAAGGCGTGAATCTCGTCCCAGAATTCGCGCCGCGCCTTGGGATCGACGCCGGCGGTCGGCTCGTCGAGCAAAAGCAGTTTGGGCTTGTGCAAAATGCAGGCGGCCAAAGCGAGGCGTTGTTTCCAGCCGCCCGATAACTGGCCCGAAAGCTGGTTGCGGCGGTGTTCGAGGCCTAATTGATGCAGCGCGTCGGCTGCCACGCCGCGCGCGTCCGGCATTTCGTAAAGCCGGGCGACGAATTCGAGGTTTTCACGGATTGTCAAATCGTCATAAAGGCCGAACTTCTGCGGCATATAGCCGGTCTGGCGCTTGATGAGAGCCGCTTCGGTGCGGATGTCGTAGCCGAGGCACTTTCCTTCGCCGCCATCGACCGTCAAAAGCCCGCACAGCATGCGGATGGTCGTGGTCTTGCCGGTGCCGTTGGGGCCGAGAAAGCCGTAGATCGCGCCATAAGGCACGTCGATCGAGAAATCGTGCACCACCTCGCGGCTGCCGAAGCTTTTGCACAACCCGTGGACGGAGATGGCGTAATTGCTCGTAACCCGTTCTTCGGATTGTGCAATCAAGCGATCCTCCCGCGGCAGGAGCGATGAAGCCCCTCCCCCTTTGGGGGGAGGGGTTGGGGTGGGGGGTTCTCGCCATAAAACGAAATTTTCGTCCTTGCCGAACCGACCCCCCACCTAACCTCCCCCCAAGGGGGGAGGAACTGCGCCGGTCTTATCCGATAGGGACGTACTCTAATGGACATCGTTCTTCACGACGACATCGACCGGCTGGCCGGGATGCAGGCGCTGGGGGTTTTTGTCCGGCGTCGCTTCCAGCATATAAAGAAGCCGTGCGCGGTTGTCCTGGTTGTAAAGTTCGGGCGGGCTGTATTCGGCTTGCGGCGAGACATAGGTCACGTGCGCGGCGATCGGTGGTGCGCCGTCGCAATCGATTTCGACCGCTGTGCCGGCTGGCAACGCGTGAAGTTCCGGCTCGGTGACGAAAAAGCGCGCGCGGATGTTGCCGGGTGGCAAAAGCGACACCACCGGCTGGCCGGCGGGGATATATTCGCCGGGCCGTTCCAGCGTGTCGAACACGAAGGCGTCGGTCGGCGCCGCCAAGGTTTTCTGGTCGAGCCGCCATTCGGCCGATACCACGGCCGCCTCGGCGGCGGCGAGGCTGGATGCCGCCGCGTGGATCGCGTCCGAACGGCCGGTGCTTTGCAGTCCGGTGGCGACATTGGCCTCGGCTTCGGCCAGCTTGCCGCGCGCCTCGGTCAACGATGCCCGGTCGGCATCGAGCGTCGCTTTGCTGACGGCATGCACCATATATTGCTTTTGGTTGCGCGCGTAGGTGACGACGGCGAGCCTCAGCGCCGCCTTGGCCTGCTCGCGCTGGGCCAGCAAGGTTTGTACTTCCGGCGCGCGCTGGCCTTTCAGCAAATCGTCGAGCGTCGCTTGCGCCGCCGCCGCTTGCGCTTTCGCCTGGTCGAGCGCGGCCTGCTCATCGGCGTGGTCGAGGGCGAACAGCGGCGCGCCTTTTTTCACCGTGTCGCCGCGCGCGACGCTAAGGGTTTCGAGCGTGCCGGCGATTTGCGGCGCCACCAGCACATATTCGCCTTCGGCATAGCCCTGATAGCTGACGGTCGCCGGCTGGGCGAGGCCGAAAAAGACGAGCAGGCTGGTGAGAACGGCGTGGAGCATGGGATCAACGGCGGAAAGAGGCGGGAACGCGGAAACTCAGCAACGCAACGAGCGGAAAAAAGCGTCGATGCAGGCGACGCCTTCCTTGTCGAGACGGAAATTTTTGCGGCCTTCCATGGCGCCCACGATAAGGCCGCTCATCATCGCTTGCAGGCCGAGGGCGGCCGTGCGCGGCGACCAGCCGGCCGCCAGTTGGCGGAGTTTTTTCGCGCGCTCGAAGAGGGTGCGCGACTGGCTCAGCATATGTTCCTTGCACTGGCGGCGGCGCGCCATGATGACGGCCATGTCCTCGACATATTCGCAACGGTGGGTGAGGATCGCCAGTACGTGCCAGCGGTGCCTGTCCCTGACGATCAGGCGCAGCGCGTCGCCACAGGCCTTTTGCAAATCGGCCAGCGGCGTGGATCCTTGGCGGGCGGCGAGGCGCTTGAGAATATCTTCCTGCGGCAGGAAGACGCGTTGCATCATCGCCTCGCATAATTCGATCTTGTCCTTGAAATGCCAATAGACCGCGCCGCGCGTGACGCCGGCCGCATGGGCGATTTCCTCGAGCGAGGTGCGGGCGACGCCATGGCCGTAGAATTCCCGCTCGGCGGCGTCGAGAATGGCGCTGCGGGTCTTTTCGGCCTGGTCCTTGGTGCGCCGTGCCATGCCCTGATACCTGTTGTCCTATCGATCTTTCCGTTACGGTGGCGTAAAAGTCACGGTCGCCGGCGGCGCGCGGTTTTTCCGTTTACATACATTCACGGATGAATGTATAATACGAAACGTCGCCGCTGTAAATGAGTCTTGTGCGGCGTTTCGGTGTCACCGCCGGCCCGCCTTCCCGGATCGTCCCATGCGCCTTGCCGCTCGCCTCGCGACTTTCGCCATTGCCGGCCTTGTGGCCGGCTGCGCCGTCGGCCCCGATTTTCAGCGCCCGCCGTCGCCCAACATCCAGACTTACGAGAAACAAAAATTGCCCGCCAAAACCGTGGCAACCTCCGGCGTGCCCGGCGGCGCGGCGCAAAGCTTCGCGCGCGGGACCGAGGTGCCGGCGGCATGGTGGGAATCGTTCGGCTCGCAACCGCTCGACCGGCTGATCGCGGCGTCGTTCAAGGCCAATCCCGATCTCAAGGCCGAGGAAGCCGCCTTGCGCGCGGCGCATGAGGATGTGCTGGCCGGCAACGGCGCGCTTTATCCGTCGGTCGATGCCGGCGCCAGCGTCACGCGCGAGAAGGAAAACAGCATCGCTTTCGGCGGCAGCAACAACATCCCGGCCTTCACGCTTTATAACGCGCATGTGACGGTGAGTTATGCCGCCGACGTGTTCGGCCTCGCGCGCCGCACGATCGAGGAATTGCGGGCACAAGAGGACGTGCAACGCTTCCAGCTTGAGGCCGCGCGCATCAGCCTTGCCGCCAACGTGGCGACCGCGGCGATTGCCGAGGCTTCGCTGCGCGGGCAGATCGCGGCCACGCAAAGCATCGTCAAGAACGAGCACGATCAATTGGCGCTGCTGCAAAAGCAATTCACGTTCGGCGGCATCGCCCAATCGGCGGTGCTGGCACAAGAAACCACGCTGGCGGAGGCCGAAGCGACGCTGCCGGGCCTCGAAAAGCAACTGGCGATCACGCGCCACCAATTGGCCGCGCTGGCCGGCCGTTTTCCGAGCGAGGGAACGGACGCAAAGTTCGAACTGGCCAGCCTCACTTTGCCGCGCGAATTGCCGGTCAGCCTGCCCTCGCGCCTCATCGAGCAACGGCCCGACGTGCGCGCGGCCGAAGCCGCGTTGCATGCCGCCAGCGCTGCCGTTGGAGTCGCGACGGCCAATATGTTCCCGCAATTTCCTCTCACCGCCGATCTCGGCTCGGATGCCGGCAAGCTCGGCAACCTGTTCGCCTCCGGCACTGGTATCTGGTCGCTGATCGGCGGGATCACACAACCACTTTTTGAAGGCGGACGGTTGCGGCACGAGCGCAAGGCCGCCGTCGCCAGCTTCGACCAGGCGGCGGCGCAATACCGCAAGACGGTGCTGGCGGCATTCCAGAACGTCGCCGACACGCTGCGCGCCCTGCAATTGGATGCCGAGACGCTCAAGGCCGACGCCGATGCCGAGCAGGCCGCCGGCGGAAGCCTGAAACTGGCCGAGGCGCAATATAAGGACGGCGCGGTCAGCTATCTCGCGTTGCTAAGCGCCGAACAAGCCGAGCAGCAGGCGAGGCTGGCTTTGGTGCAGGCCGAGGCCGCACGTTATGCCGATACCGTCGCGCTCTTTCAGGCGCTGGGCGGCGGCTGGTGGAACCGGCCGGCGGCGTCAAACGCTTCGACCGCCGCCAGTCCCGCCAGCGGTGCGCCGGCCAGCCTTCTGCATAAGGACGATGCCAAGGACATAAAGAAAAACGGCGCCGATGCGCCGGCCAAGGCCGACAAAACCGACCTTGACACGGCGCCGCGCGCCGTGCCGGCGACACCCGCGCCCGAGGCGTCGCCGCCGGCGGCGCCGATTCTGTGGGGCGACAAGCCGACCAATGCCGCGCGCGATTGCCGGAGGATTTTTGCATGAAAAAGCGCATGTTGCTTATGCTGATCGTGGTGGGTTTGGTGCTGGGCGGCGTGTTCGGCTACAAATGGTTCGCCGGCCAGATGATGAAAAAATACATGGCGGCCGCCGGCGCGCCGGTCGCGACCGTGTCCACCGTCAAGGCGGCCGCGGAGGACTGGCAGCCGAAACTGACGGCGGTCGGCACCCTGCGCGCGGTCGAAGGCACCGACGTTTCGCCCGAAGTGGCCGGCATCGTCGAGCAGGTCGATTTCCAGTCGGGGGCCGAGGTGGCGGCCGGTGCGGCGCTCGTGCAATTGCGGGCCGAGGACGACATCGCCAAACTGCAATCCCTGCAGGCCTCATCGAAGCTCGCGCAGGTCACCTATGCGCGCGATCTCAAGGAAGTGCGGGTGCATGCCATCAGCCAGGCGACGCTCGACGCCGACACCGCCAATCTGCATAACCTCAAGGCGCAGGTGGCGGAACAGGCGGCGATCGTCGCCAAGAAAACCGTGCGCGCGCCGTTCGCCGGCCAACTCGGCATCCGGCAGGTCGATGTCGGGCAATATCTCAATCCCGGTGCCGCGGTCGTCACGTTGCAGGAACTCGATCCGATCTATTGCGATTTCGACGTGCCGGAGCAGGACCTTGCCCATGTCGCGGACGGCCAGAAAGTGACGCTGACCACCGATGCCCGTGCCGGCAAAAGTTTCGAGGGCCAGATTACCTCGATCAATGCCGCGGTCGATGTCGCCACGCGCAACGTGCAAGTGCGGGCGACGCTTAAAAATCCCGATCGCCTTTTAATGCCGGGCATGTTCGCGCGCGTGACCATCGCCAGCGGCAAGGCCTATGCCGCCGTCACCGTGCCGCAGACCACGATCACTTATAATCCCTATGGCGACACGGTTTATCTGGCGGTGCCGGGCCCGGACGGCAAGGGCCTCGTCGCCCACCAGACCTTCGTCACCGTCGGCGCTACGCGTGGCGACCAGGTTCAGGTCCTGACCGGCGTCAAAGCCGGCGATACCGTCGTCACCGCCGGGCAAGTCAAGCTGCGCAACGGCGCGCCGATCAAGGTCGACAACAGCGTGGTGCCGACGAATAACCCCAATCCCAAGCCGGAGGATGAGTAGGTGCTAGTGGCTAGCTGCTAGGTGCTGGCAAGCCGGCTCCTAGCAGCTAGCACCTAGCAACTAGCCACAATGAACTTCACCGACATCTTCATCCGCCGCCCCGTTCTTGCCACGGTCATCAGCCTGATGATCCTCGTGCTCGGCGTGCGCGCCTATATGACGCTGCCGATCTTGCAGTTTCCACGCACGGAAAACGCGGTTGTCACCGTCGCCACCACCTATTACGGCGCCTCGGCCGACGTGGTGGCCGGCTTCATCACCACGCCGCTCGAAAACGCCATCGCGCAGGCCAACGGCATCGATTACATGACCTCGGCCAGCCAGAACGGGGTCAGCACCATCACCGTCAATTTGCGGCTCAATTACGATCCCGACAAGGCGCTGACGGAGATCAACGCCAAGATTTCCTCGGTGCTGAACCAACTGCCGCCCGGCTCGCAGCAGCCGGTCATGACCATCCAGATCGGCCAGACCATCGATGCCATGTATATCGGGTTCAACAGCAAGGTGTTGCCGCAGAACAAGATCACCGATTACCTGACGCGCGTGGTGCAGCCGAGATTGCAGGCGGTGCCGGGTGTGCAGACGGCCGAGATTTTGGGCGCGCAGAATTTCGCCCTGCGCGCGTGGCTCGATCCGGCCAAATTGGCCGCTTACGGGTTGACGGCGACCGACATCAGTAATGCCCTCGCTAAGAACGACTACATCTCCGGCCTCGGCAACACCAAGGGCCAGATGGTGCAGGTCAATCTCGATGCTTCGACGGGCCTGCATTCGCTGGCTGAATTCCGTAACCTGATCGTGAAACAGCAGAACGGCGCCATCGTGCGCCTCAAGGACGTGGCCAACGTCACGCTCGGTTCCGACGATTACGAATCGCGCATCGCCTTCGACGGCAAGACCGGCGTTTTCATCGGCATCCAGGTGGCGCCGGGCGCCAACCTGCTCGACGTCATCAAGGGTATCCGCGCGGTGTTTCCGCAAATCCAGGCGCAATTGCCGCAGGGCCTTAATGGCCATATCGTTTACGACTCGACCGCTTTCGTTAACAGCTCGATCCACGAGGTCGAGCATACGCTGGCCGAGGCGCTTGTGATCGTGGCGCTCGTGGTGTTCGCGTTCCTCGGCTCGCCGCGCGCGGTGGCGATTCCCCTGATCGCCATTCCGCTGTCCCTGATCGGCGCGTTCGTCTTCATGCTGGCGTTTCATTTTTCGATCAATCTTTTGACCTTGCTAGCCCTCGTGCTTGCCATCGGCCTCGTGGTGGACGACGCCATTATCGTGGTCGAAAACGTCAACCGGCATATCGAGGAAGGCATGAAGCCGATGGATGCCGCCTTGCGCGCCGCGCGCGAGCTCGGCAAGCCGATCATCGCCATGACCATCGTCCTGATCGCGGTCTATGTGCCGATCGGTTTTCAGGGCGGCTTGACCGGCGCATTGTTTACGGAGTTTGCGTTTACGCTGGTCGGCGCGGTGACGATTTCCGGCATTGTGGCGCTGACCCTTTCGCCGATGATGTGCTCGCGCCTGTTCAAGCCGCTGTGCCCGAAAGAGGAACAGCGCTGGGATCAAAGACTGACGGATAAACTCGACCATATCTTCAATCGCGTGCGGCACGGCTACGAAAGGCGCCTTACTCACAGCCTCGATTATATCCCGGTGACCATGCTGTTCGCCGCCATCGTACTGGGCAGCATTTATTTCCTTTATACCAGCGCCAAGACCGAATTGGCCCCGCAGGAGGACGAAGGCGTGGTCATCGCCATCCAGACCCCTGCGCCCGACGCGACGCTCGAGCAAAAAATTCTTTACGCCAAGCAGATTTATAAAATCTTCGCCACCTATCCGGAAATGGCGCACACCTTCCAGCGCGACGCGCCCGGCAACGACATCGCCGGCATGGTGCTGACGCCGTGGGACCAGCGCACGCGCACCTCCAACGATTTGCAGCCACTGGTGCAAAAAGACTTGAGCGAGAAGGTCGCCGGCGAGAAAATCGCCGCCATCCAGTTGCCGCCCTTGCCCGGCAGCCGCGGCTTCCCGATCCAGTTCGTGATCGAGACCACGCAGGATTTCCAGCAGTTGCATCGGGTGTCGTCGAAATTCATGCAGGAAGCGCAGAAAAGCGGGTTGTTCATATTTCTCGATAACGATCTGAAAGTCGATTTGCCGCAATCGACGGTGGCGATCGACCGCGACAAGGCCGCGCAACTGGGCCTTAGCATGAGCGACATCGGCGGCGCGCTGTCCGCGATGCTGGGCGGCGGTTACGTCAATTATTTCAATCTCAGCGGCCGTTCCTATAAAGTGATCCCGCAGGTCGCGCAGCGTTACCGCCTCAACACCGCGCAACTGGATAATTACTATATCAAAACCGCGAGCGGCGCTTCGGTGCCGCTGTCGACCGTCGCCCATATAACGACCGAGACTATTCCCGAATCGCTCAACCATTTCCAGCAGTCCAACGCCGCCACCATCGGCGGCGTGCCGTTCCCCGGCGTGACGACCGGCCAGGCGCTCGATTACCTGACCAACCTGGCCAAGCGCAGCCTGCCGGCCGGCTATACCTATGATTTTGCCGGGCAATCGCGGCAGTTCGTGCAAGAGTCGGGCGGTTTCGTCGTCACCTTTGCCCTTGCCC
>DATKSH010000017.1:0-4055 GCA_035531735.1 Alphaproteobacteria bacterium | reverse complement strand
GCTTGCGGCAACGCATAGAATTTGCCGGGATGAATGCGGCTCGGCACCAAATAATCGCGCGCGCCTTCGGGCGAGGACGACGTAAGGATCGGCGTCTGGAATTCGCGGAAGCCGGCTTCCCACATGCGCCGGCGAATGGAGGCGATCACATCGCAACGCAATTTGATATTTTTCTGCATCTGCTCGCGGCGCAGATCGAGAAAGCGATATTGCAAACGCGTGCTTTCGCCGGTCTCGGTGTCATGCTCGGCATTGACCTGCAAGGGTAGGGGATCGGCGGCGGCCTGCAGTTCGAAACTTTCAATATCGATTTCGATTTCGCCGGTCGGCAATTTGTCGTTGGCGGTTTCCGCCGGGCGCTGCACGACCTTGCCGGTCACCGTGACGACGCTTTCGTTCTTCACATGCTCGATCTGGGCGAGCAGGGGGGATGAGCGGTCGATCACGCATTGCGTGATGCCGTAATGATCGCGCAGATCAATGAACAAAAGGCTACCATGGTCGCGCTTGCGGTGCACCCATCCCGACAGGCGCACAGTCTTGCCCTGATCCGAAAGGCGCAGCGCGCCGCAGGTATGAGAGCGGTAGGGATGAAGGTCAGGGGCCAGCATTCAAGGATCAGCATTCAAGGTTAAATGAATAAGCGAACATTATCTTTCATATCATTGTTGTGCAAGCAAACTTATAAATAGTAATGTGCGTTGTGTAATCCCTGAATGCTGAATCCTGACCCCTGAATGCTCCTTACATCCACCCCCCAACTCGCCGCTTTCTGTGCCTCCGTCGCCGATGCCGATTACGTTACCATCGACACCGAATTCATGCGCGAGCGCACCTATTGGCCCAAATTATGCCTGATTCAGCTTGGCGGGCCCAAGGAAGTTGTGGCCGTCGATCCGCTGGCCGAAGGCATCGACCTCAAGCCGCTGTTCGACCTTCTGGCCAACCCGAAAGTGATGAAGGTGTTCCATGCCGCACGGCAGGATGTGGAGATTTTCTACAACCTCACCGGCGCGGTGCCGCAACCGATGTTCGACACGCAAGTGGCGGCGATGGTCTGCGGCTTTGGCGAGGCCGCCAGTTATGAAACGCTGGCCGGGCAACTGGCGGGAGCTAAGATCGACAAATCGAGCCGCTTCACCGATTGGGCGCGGCGTCCCCTGACCGACAAGCAGATTACTTACGCGCTCGGCGACGTCGATCATCTGCGCACGGTTTACGAGAAATTGCGCGAACGCCTCGCGCAAACCGGCCGCGCCGAATGGGTGGGGGAGGAAATGGCTGTTCTCACCAACCCCGCTACCTACAGCGTTGAGCCGATGGAAATCTGGAAACGCTTCCGCTGGCGCGCCGACAAGCCGCGCTTGCGCGCGTTGTTGCGGGAATTGGCCGCGTGGCGCGAGAAGGAAGCGCAACGCCTCGACGTGCCGCGCAACCGCGTGATCCGCGACGAGGCGCTGATGGAAATCGCCCATCACGCGCCGAAAGACGCACACGACCTAGCCCATACGCGCGGGCTTCACGCCGGTTTCGCCGATAGCCGGCAGGGCAAGGAAATCCTTGCAGCCGTCGCGCGCGCCAATGCCCTGCCGCCCGAGCAATGCCCGGCGGGCGACGGCAAGCGCGCCTTGCCGCGCGGCATCGGCCCCTTGGTCGATTTGCTGAAAGTTCTTTTAAAGCAGGTGAGCGAAGAGCACAGCGTCGCCGCCAAATTGATCGCCACCACCGACGATCTCGAACAAATCGCGGCGGATGATAACGCGAACGTTTCGGCGCTGCACGGTTGGCGTTTTGATCTGTTCGGCAATCTGGCCCTGGCTTTGAAGCGCGGTGAGTTGGCGCTCGGCGCGCGCGGCGGCAATATAGTGCTGCTTAAAGTCTAAGCCGCCAGTTTTTGCATATCAAAGCGGCTGCCATAGGCTTCGACGATTGCGCCATTGCGAATGCTGCATGCGGGAGGACAAATCGTGACGTCTTCCGGCTGAACGTGGCCGCCGATGGCATGAAGCGTGGCTATGCTGACGGGCAACAAGCGCCGGTATTCCGGTTTTTCGTCACTCACTTTCGCGAAATCGCCGGCCGTCCGGCCCCGGCAGTCCGACAGGCGGCGCGCCAGTTCGTTCCATTGAAAAACCATGCTGCCGTCCGAGATGTCCCGATGCGGCAATTCCGGATACAATCTCAAAATGGTGCCGACGGCTTCACGCCAGTTACTGCCCGTAACCCGCATCATCGAGTTATGCCCTGAATAAAGGGGGCTGAGATTTTTCAAATGGAAATTTACGGTGTCCGTAATGGCCGCGTGATCGCCGCCCGTTTGTCCCAAAAGCTTGAGCGCGCCGATGGGAAAGTCGCCGCAATTGTCGTAATCGATGGCAATCAGGCCGTTTCTCTCTATTAACCTTAGATATTCCACGCTGGCGCCGCCGCTGCCAAAACAAACGCCTTCGCCAGGCCGGCTATGGCCGACTAGAAACAGGCCATAGAGAATGCCAAGCCCGGTGAGAATGGCTTCCTGCCGTCCATCGAGGACAAAAATTTTCCTGCCCAAAGCGTTTTCAAGACTCCTTATATCCGTTTGGCCGAGAGGCGTATCCTTGACCATCCGCAGCGCGGCCGTACCTAGCGCGATTACACCCCTGACGCCTCGTGCCGCCAAGATGTTGCGGAAGCGCGCAAGGGTTGCCTTGGTGCGCTCTACGCCTTCCCGGCTGAGCACAAGGTCGCTTTCGGACAGGCCTTCGGCCATTCCGCACGATTTGCTCCATTCCGGCGCGCGCGGAATACTTATGAAAGTCCTTGTGGCCGGGTCGAAGCGGCTCATTTCCATGCGCACACTGTTGGAACCGACGTCGATCACCGCGATCTCGATCACATCGGCATCGATTCCCGGTAACGGCGCGTGGCATGGAATGGTCAGCTCGGTTCCCGTTTCGATGAACGAAGGCCACGCCCAAGGGCGTACGCTGTTCGCCGATCCGGAAGTCGGGTCCATAAACATATACAATCCTCTAGCGGTTTAAATGCGCGCGCACTCTGCCGATTTGGCGCGGCATTTACCATCCAAATGTGACGAAAATTTATGGTTAATAAAGCTAACCGGCGCATCCGGTTGAGGCATGGAATCTCCTTGCGGCTGCGGCCTGCCGGCAATAAAAGCTTAACATCAAATGCCAGACCTAACTCTATATTCCCGCACCAATCCCTCCCTCACCCCATGGCCTGAAAAAACGATTCGCGCCGGTCGCATGCGGGCAATGATCTCGACCAGGACGGCGGCGGCGAAGGGAACCACGTCGGCGCGCTGGCGCACTTTCTTTTGCATGGCGCGGAACGCGGCGGGTTTTTGGCCGGCGATAAAAGCCGCCAGCTTGCGCGCCGCCGTGGCGCTTATCGCATAGCCATGCACCGATCGCGGCTTACGGTGGCGTATGCTCATCATCACCCGCGCGACCGCGCGCCAACTGCCGCCGATCGGATAGAACGTGCCGCCCTTGTGCCGGCCCAGCCACGGCAAGCCGCCGAGCCGCGCACGCATGATTGCCTCGGCCTCCAAGGCATCGCCGCCGGTTTCGTGGATCAGCGTCAAGGACCCGAGCGGCAAGGTTGCCGTGTGCCCGATGCGCCCACGCCTTATGGCGGCCAGTTCCAAACTGCCGCCGCCGAGATCGCCGCAAATGCCTTTGGCGCGGGGCAGGGAAGCCATCACGCCCTTGGCCGTCAGCCGCGCTTCCTTGATGCCGGAAATAACGGCGATTTTCGCGCCCAGCGCCCGTTCGGCTTTTTTATGAAACGCGCGGCCTTGCTTGGTGCGTTCGACCGCGCGCATGGCGGCGGTGCCGATGGCGAGAACCGTGCGCGGCTGGCATTGGGCGATTACGCGGCGGAACTTGCGTAACGCCTTCAGCGTCTTCGCCATGCCCTTGGCATCGAGGTACGGCCGGTCGTGCCCCATGCCGCGCGCGAGGCCGCACACGGCTTTCTTCTCCTCGATGATGTCGTGCCCGCGTTTCCCGAGGCGGTAAATCACCAGCCGCACGCTGTTGGAGCCGATG
>DATKSH010000016.1:0-5891 GCA_035531735.1 Alphaproteobacteria bacterium | reverse complement strand
TTCGTGATGGCCTATTACCGCGCCGCCGCCACCGAAGATGGCCATGCCAAGGCAGGGCACGGCGGCTATGGCGCGATGATCGGCGCGGCTGCGCCCGCGCCGATGCCGCGCCCGGCGCTCAATCCGATGAATCGGCCGATAGGTCAGCCATTGGGTTCGCCGATGATGATGGCCAATGGCGGCATACGGCGATTCTGAAATCACGATTTCGGCAAAAAATCCTGCCAGATCGCCCGCACCGCATCGGCATCGACATCGCGGCTGACGAAGGCTTCGCCGATGCCCTTGGCCAAAATCAGGGTCAACGTGCCGGCCTCGGCCTTCTTGTCCTGCGCCATTAACTGCATGAGCCGTTCGAGATCGTAAGCGAAGGGTGGCGGCGCGATCGGCAGGCGCAAGCTTACCAGATGCTCGCGCATTTCATAGGCGTCGGCGTCGGGACAAAGGCCGAGCTTGGCCGATAATTTGAATGCCATCACCATGCCGATGGCGACCGCCTCGCCGTGCAAAAGGATTTGGCCATAGCCGGTGGCGGCTTCGAGGGCGTGGCCGAAGGTATGGCCGAGATTGAGCAAAGCGCGCCGGCCGGCTTCGCGCTCGTCCGCGGCGACGATCTTGGCTTTTGCTGCGCAACTGACGCCAACCGCGTGGATTTGCGCCGGCCGGTCGCCGTTCAAAAGCCGCGCGGCATTGGCCTTGCACCAACGGAAAAAGGCCGCGTCGCCGATCAATCCGTATTTCACCACCTCGGCATAGCCGGCCAGCATTTCGCGCGGCGGCAAGCTGTCGAGCAAACTGACATCGGCGATGACGAGGCGTGGCTGGTAGAAAGCGCCGACCGTGTTCTTGCCGTGCGCGGTGTCGATGCCGGTCTTGCCGCCGACCGCGCTGTCGGTCTGGGCGACGAGGGTGGTGGGGATTTGCACCACATCCAGCCCGCGCAAGGCAAGGGAGGCCGCGAGGCCGGCGAGATCGCCGACCACCCCGCCGCCAAGCGCGATAATCAAGGCCTTGCGGTCGGCGCCATTGGCAAGGATTTGTTCCAGCAGTTTTTGCAGCGTAGCGAAATCCTTGCTGCCCTCGCCGGCCGGCACCGTAACGCCCGGCAGGAGCGCATGGCCGGCGGCGGCCAGCACCGCCTCGCAACGCTGTTGATAGAGCGGGCCGACATTGCTGTCGGTGACGACCAGGCAACGTCGCCGCCCGAGCCGCATATCTATAAGTGTGCCGGCTTCGGCCAAAATACTGTCGCCGATCACGATGTCGTAGGCGCGTGGTACGGGTACAAGGTCGATATGGACGATTTTGCCTTTTGCGAACAAGGGTTCGCCTGCCTGCGCGAAGCCGGGGCTTCGTTCCGGCGAAGGCAGGGGGTTTGGGGTCAGGGGCTTGAGGGATTCGGGCGTCATTTGCGCCGCTCCTTTTCCGCGCCCGTGGCCCCAGACCCCGAGCCCCATTCTTGCAACGCCGTCAATACCCGCCCGACGGTTTCCTCGGTCGGCCGTCCGTCGCTGGCGACCGTGACGTCGGCCTCGGCATAGAAGGGTTCGCGCTGGGTCAACAGCTTTTCGAGGATCGCGGGGGGATCGTCGCCTTTCAGGAGGGGGCGGTCGTTGCGCCGCGCGGTGCGTTCGGCCAAAAGGGCGAGGTCGGTTTTGAGCCACACCGAAACGCCTTTTGCGCGCACCAGGGCGCGGGTTTCGGCATCCATGAAAGCGCCGCCGCCCGTCGCCAGCACCTGCAGCGGGCCGTCCAGCAGGCGGGCGATCACCCGGCGCTCGCCCTTGCGGAACTCGGCCTCGCCGAATTGCTCGAAAATGCGCTCGATGCTCATGCCGGCGGCCGCTTCGATCTCGCTGTCGGCGTCGACGAACGGAATCGCCAGCGTCGCCGCCAATTTGCGGCCGACGCTGCTTTTGCCGGAGCCCGGCATGCCGATCATCACGACCGAGCGCGGCGGCGCGAACGAAACGGGCGGGTTTGCGATTGCGTTCATGTCCCAATCATATCAAAATGCCTTGCCATCGTGGCCGCGGCCTTCCGCCCGACTATCCCATAGGCGGCGGCGGCGAGGCAAGGCGCGTGGGGTCCCGTCTTTCTTTTGCCGTTGCGCCCGGCGCTTTATTTTAAGGAGGATCGACATGAAACGCATCGCAATCGGCGTCCTGGCGCTGGTGCTGGTGCTCGGCGTCGGCGCCTTGTGGCTGGCGCATGCGCGGCTGATGCCGCCTCCGCACACCGTTCAGCAAACGATTCCCGATGCCCGCATTCCGCACTAAAGCCGCCTTTGCGCTGGCCGTTTGCTTGCTGTTGAGCTTTGGCGCGCAGGCTCAGGATGTTGCGCCTAAAGACGCCCGCACCGCCGGTTCTGTGCCGGCGGCGTCCACCGTTGGTGCTGTTGTGCCGGGGAAAACCGGCAAAACCGCAAAGGCGGAAACGAAAACGGATACCAAAACGGCGGGTAAGCAAACCGCCGATAAGCCGCCAGCCGCGCTGACACCGCCGGCCGGCCGGCCGGTCGCGATAGCCAAGCCGGTCGAAAGCAGCGCGCTTCACAACATCAACCCCAATTCGGTCGGCCTTCTGGGCGACGCGCAAGGCGGGCTCGGCGCCGGCATGTGGAAGGGCAGTTCGGCCGCGCTGGTCGAGCGCCTGTTGCCGGGACTTGATTTGCCGACCGCCTCGCCCGCGCTCAACAATCTGGCGCGGCGCTTTCTTTTGACGGCCGCCGACGTGCCGAAAGGCGCAACCGGCAAGCCGGGCCTTACATCCCTGCGGGTCGAAAAGCTGGTGGCGCTCGGCGATGCGGGCGATGCATGGAAGCTGGCGCGCATGGCGACGCCGGGACTGATCGAGGATGGCGTCATGCGCCATGCGGCCGATGCCGCGCTGTTGAGCGGCGAGGCCAGGAATGTCTGCGCGCAATTGCCACCGTTGATCCAGAACCACAATAGCCCGGCATGGCAGGAGCCGCTGATCGTCTGCCAGTTGCGCGCCGGCGATGCCAAGGCCGCGCAATTGGGGCTCGACGTGCTGCACGCGCAGGACCTGCATGACGACCTGTTTTATACGCTGGCCGAGCGCAATGTGATCGGCGGCAACAAGTTTCCGCCCGGCCAGTTGACGCCGATCGAGCCGCTCAACCTCGCGCTTTTGCTTTTAATGAAGCAGCCGTTGCCGGGCGAGGTTTATGCGCGGCCCGGCGCCGCGCTGATCCCTGCACTTTTGCAAGCCAAGGCGCGGGTCGATGACATGCGCCTTGCGCTGGCCGAACGGGCGGCCGCGCGCGGGCTTATCACCGCCGCGCAACTGGAAGACGCCTATCGCGCGGCCGTATTCACGCCCGACCAACTTAAAGCGCCTTTGACCGCGCCGGAAAACGGCGCGCGATTGCGGGCGCTTTTGTACCAGGCGGCGCTGGCGGAAAAGGATCCGCAACAGCGTCTCGCCGAGGCCGTCAAATTCCTCGACAGCGCCGATTCCGCGCTTCTGAGCGGCGCGGGTGGGCAAGTGCCGGCGGCCATGGCCGGCACCATCGCGCCGGATGCTGCCGATGCCGTTTTCGCCGCGCCGCTGGCCGAGATGTACCTGTTCGCCGGCCAGCCGCAAGCGGCCCTGCCATGGATGGTGGCCGCGCAGAAAGCGACGGCGCCCACGCCGGAGAATGCCGCCTTGATGCAGAAAATATGGCCACTGGCGGTGCTGTCGGGCGTGGTCAGCGATAGCGATTACGCGCAAGGCTTCGATCCGTGGCTGGCGGCGATGCTCAAGGATGCCGGCCGCGAACAACGCGGGAAGATCGGCAAGGTGCTGCTGTTGCTCGATGCCGCCGGTTTTGCGGTGCCGGACGATGCGTGGGCGCAAGTGATCGATGCCGGCCATGCCGAACGGCGCGGGATCTTGCCCGATCCGTTGCTGCTGACGCGGCTGCGCGCGGCCGGCGCCGCCGGCAAGCGCGGCGAGGCGGTGCTTTTGAGCCTGGCCCTTGCCGGCAAGGGCGACGCGTCGTCCTTCTCGCCAGCGGCCGCGGTGGTGCGCGCCCTGCGCCTCGCCGGCTTGCCGGCCGACGCCGAGGCGCTGGCGCGCGAAGCGGCGGCGGGCCTGATGCTGCCGGCGCCGGCGCCGTGAGAAAACGCGACGACGAAAACGCTTGACAAATGTTCTCTAATAGAGAACAATGGGAACGTTGGCGATGCGGGTCAGGTACGAAAAACAGGCCGCCAAGACGCTGGATAAAATGCCGGCGAAAATTGCTGCGTCGATTCGGGAAAAAGTGGAGGCATTGGCGTCGGGGAACACGGCGCCGAATCTGGATATAAAGCCGATGCACGGCGGGGAAGGCGGATACCGGCTGCGGCAGGGCGGATGGCGGGTTTTGCTGTACCGGGAAAACGACACCCTGATCGTCGGCAAAATCAAACCGAGAGGAGATGTCTACAAATGACCAGCATGTTGACGGGCGGGCATCGTAAAAAACTACGGGCGGTAAAAGCGCCAATCAGCCGCGCGGAATACCGGGCTTTGGTCGATCGGCTTGAGGATCTCGAGGATGCGTTCGATCTCATGCAATTGAAGGCCAAAGGGCCGAGCGAAGACGCATGGCCCGCCGCGCTGGTCGACCGCATGTTGGCGGGTGAATCGAAACTGCGCCTGTGGCGCGAGCATCGCGGGCTGACGCTCGCGCAACTGGGCAAAAAAACCGGCATCGCCAAAGGCTATCTGAGCGAGGTCGAAAACGGTAAAAAACCGGGGTCGGTCGCGGCGTTCAAAAAATGCGCGCGCGTCTTGCGCGTCGATCTCGACGATCTGGTGAGAGATTGAAGCCATGTTCCAAAACGGATGCCGGCGATGGCATCGGCTGGCGCACGCAGGCTTTGATCGAATCCTTCCTCGACATGCTACTGGCCGAGCGCAATGCATCCCCCAACACGCGGCTTGCCTATAGCCGCGACCTTGCCGACGCCGCGCGCTTTCTCGCCAAACGCGAGATCGATTTGGCCGGGGCGTCGGAAGACAATTTGCGCGCTTATCTTGCGTCGCTGGGCGCGGCCAAGGCCTCGACGCAGGCGCGGCGGCTGTCGGCCCTGCGCCAGTTTTTCCGCTTTTTGCTTTCGGAACATCATCGCAAGGACGATCCGTCGCGCGCGCTCGACGCGCCGAAGCAGGGAAGGCATCTGCCGAAATATCTCAGTGAGGAGGAAGTCGGGCGCCTGTTCGCGGCCGTCGATCATAGGCACGGCTTCGAGGGCGCGCGGCTCAAAGCGATGCTGGAATTGCTTTACGCCGCGGGCTTGCGCGTCAGCGAGATGATGAATTTGCCGCTGGCTGCCGTGCAGTTCGAGGACGGCTTCGTGCAGGTGAAAGGGAAGGGCGGCAAGGAACGGGTGGTGCCGATCGGCGCGCCGGCCCTGAAGGCGCTTAAGGCATGGCTGCCCTATCGCAAGCGGACGGTCAGCGAGGGCGATTTTGCGCATTATCTTTTTCCTTCGCGCCACGGCGGCCGCGCGACGCCCTTGACGCGGCAACGCTTTTTTCAACTGCTCAAGGATGTGGCGCAGAAGGCCGGGCTCGATCCCAAGCGCCTCTCGCCGCACGTCCTGCGCCACGCCTTCGCCACCCATTTGCTAGAACACGGCGCCGATTTGCGCAGCGTGCAGGCGATGCTCGGCCATGCCGACATCGCCACCACGCAGATTTATACGCACGTCGCCGGCGATCGATTGGCGAAAACGGTCGCCGAGCATCATCCCTTGTCAAAGGCCGGCTTTGCCGGGAAGCCGGGCAAAAAGCCGCATGGCTGATAACGCGCCGGTCACGGCGAGCGGCGATTCGAAGTCGAAACCAAGAATATGCTTGTGAAAAGCCGCGCATCTGTCAAATATTCTTCCGCG
>DATKSH010000015.1:0-14756 GCA_035531735.1 Alphaproteobacteria bacterium | reverse complement strand
GCTGCTTGGCTAACCGATTTCATTAAAACGAGAGAGGAGCTTAGACGCGATGCACGAAATGCAACCCGGTATCGCCGTAAAAGCGCGAGAAGAACGGCGCGAAATTTTCCGGCAATTCCAAAATCTCTTTCTTGGCGGTTTCGGCGATAATCAGCGCATCCTTGGCGATCCAGCCGGCCTCATCCAGCGCCGAAAGGGCCGGTGCGATCAGGTTCTTGCCATAAGGCGGATCGAGAAACACGAGACGGCATGCCCCTGTCACTTTCGGCGGATGCCGTGCGTCGACGTTAACGATTTGGCAAACCTTGGCAAGCCCAAGCTTGGCGGCGTTTTCCTTGGCCGTGCGCAAGGCATTGCGATCCTGATCGAATAATACCGCATGCGAAGCTCCGCGCGAAAGCGCCTCGAACGCAAGGGCGCCGGTGCCGCAGAAGGCGTCCAGCACCGTCGCCCCGGTCAAGGGATCGCCGATGCCGTCCCAATCGCGATGCGTGATGATGTCGAACAGCGCCTCGCGCAGCCGGTCCTGCGTCGGTCGCGTCGCCGTCCCGCGTGGTGCCGTGATCGTTCGGCCCGACAATTTTCCGCCGATGATGCGCATTATTCGCTTAATTCCGTGAAAAACGTTCCCAACGCCTCGCGCAGGGCGCGGCGCGGGACTTCCTCGACCGCGCCGCGCGGCAATTTACCAAGCTGGAACGGGCCGAAATTGACGCGGATCAGGCGCGTGACCTGCAAGCCGAGATGCTCCATCACCTTCCTGATCTCGCGGTTCTTGCCTTCGCGGATTGAAACCGTAAGCCAGATATTCGATCCCGCTTCCTTGCGCTGCTCTTTTTCGATTTCGGCCTTGATCGATTCGTAACGGATGCCTGAAATCGTCACGCCCTTGGCCAAGGCGGTGAGCCGCGCGGGCTCGGCCTTGCCGTAAACGCGCACGCGGTAATGGCGCAGCCACGCGTTTTGCGGCAATTCCAGATGCCGCGCCAATTCGCCGTCATTGGTCAAAAGCAGCAAGCCTTCGGTGGTGAAATCGAGCCGCCCGATGGAGATGACGCGCGGCATGTCTTTTGGCAATTTTTCGAACACGGTCGGGCGGCCTTGCGGGTCGCGGGTCGTGGTGATGGTGCCGGCGGGTTTGTGATAGCGCCAGAGGCGCGGTGCTTCTTTGGCCGCCAGCGGCTTGCCGTCCACGGTAATCTTGTTGGCCCCGGTGACGTTGAAAGCCGGCGAGGCGAGAACCTTGCCGTCCACCACCACGCGTCCCGCCGCGATCAGCTTTTCGGCCTCGCGCCGCGAGCAAACGCCCGCGCGAGCAAGGCGTTTCGCTATGCGCTCGCCCTTATACCTCTCGATTTTGCCGGTTTTCTCGGTCATAAAGGGCAAGCTAAAGGAATAAAGGGAATGGGTCGAGATGCCTGATTTCATGCAACTAGCACTGGAAGAAGCGGTGAACGCCGTCGCGCGCGGCGAGGTGCCGGTCGGCGCGGTCTTGGTGGCGGCGGACGGCGCGGTTCTGGCTCGCGCCGGCAACCGGACGGAGGAACTTTCCGATCCCTCCGCCCATGCGGAAATGCTTGCGATCCGCGCGGCGACGCATGCGCGCGGCGTGCCGCGCCTGCCGGATTGCGATCTTTACGTGACTTTGGAGCCTTGCGCCATGTGCGCGGCCGCCATCAGCTTCGCGCGCCTGCGCCGGGTTTATTTCGGCGCCTACGATCCCAAGACCGGCGCCGTCGATCACGGCCCGCGTTTTTTCACCCAGCCCACCTGCCACCACGCACCCGAAGTGATCGGCGGCGTCGAGGAACGAAAGGCCGTCGAACTATTGAAAAACTTTTTTATGGTGCGGCGGTAAGAGCAGCCCACTTCGGTGACGACATCCGCCAAATTTCGCGGAATCCGGGCCTGACACAGTGCTTGCCAGCATTTTTCGCATGTGCCGCATAAATTTCTTTTTCGACGGATGGCCCAACAAATTCCTTGGAACCCGCACTTGCATAAGACGCATCCTTCAGTAATTTTACCAAGCCAGTATCGAAATCTACGCCTTCGCTGGCAT
The DNA here is from genome assembly GCA_035531735.1 of Alphaproteobacteria bacterium. Taxonomy (GTDB): domain Bacteria; phylum Pseudomonadota; class Alphaproteobacteria; order UBA9219; family UBA9219; genus DATKSH01. The sequence continues at coordinate 12,694 of DATKSH010000015.1, read as the reverse complement.
TCTTCATAAGCCCGGACTGAAGGACGCTTCTTTTTTCTGCCGGATCGAGCAGGCGTAGCAAAGTTTCGTCGATTATTTTTTTGAAGTCATTTTCCAGAATTCGTTTATTTTTTGAGCAAAGATCTTTTCCCACGCGATCGTCCAAAGCCAAATCTGTATCCGGGTTGGCTTTGTCCCGCGATAGGTATTTATAAGACCCATAAAGACTAGCTGCGACCACACTGCCAATAAAGGCATAGATCCTGGCTGGTCCTGGCAGGGCAGTTGCGGTTAAGAAAGAACCCGCCAGCAAGAAAGGTGCCGGGTTTCTGACCGCTTTAATCAATGCGGTTCTGTAAGCGGTCTTGCTTTTGGAAAAGACGCTAAACTTAAACCTCTCGAAATAAGCATGGGCCGCTATTTGGAAGTGACTAACGACGTCCTTGGACTCCAAGGGATTTTCGGCCTGAATGGCGGCTTGGTAAATTCGATCGACGAAAGCTCCGCGCAAGTCGAGGTCTTTGAGACTCTCGATTTCATCTGCATAGATTGTTCGGCTTATTCCAAGAGTAACGGCAAGGCTGTAAGCAGAACTCGTCTGAGCCTCACGCCGTCTCGTTTCTGCGATTTCCGTTTGTGCACGAAGTTGGGCAACAACGTCGGTCATATTTTTCTGCCTTTCTAAAATGTTTTTTCGAGCCCTAAAAATATCGAATTGTTAGTAGCAAGAAAGACTACGGCCAACAATACCTGTAAATAGTTTTGCCAAAATAATCCAATAAAAACAATAAGAAGCGTGGTATGCCGAAATTAATTATCAGGCCGCCTTTGTACTCTTGACCGCTCGCCACCCAATATCCCTTCGGCAGAAGCCTTCCGGCCAGATGATTTTATCGACCGCTTGATAGGCGCGGGTTTGGGCTTCGGCGATGGTCGCCCCCCAGCCGGTTACGCATAGAACACGCCCGCCATTGGCGGTGATGTCGCCTTTGTCGTTTTTCGCGGTGCCGGAGTGATAGACAAAGGCGTTTTCGATTTTGGCGGCATCATCGAGCCCGCCGATGACGCTGCCTTTTTCGTAAGCGCCGGGATAGCCCTTGGCCGCCATCACGACGCACAAAGCTGCGCGCGCGTGCCATTCGATTTTGACGCCATCCAAGAAGCCTTTGGCGGCTGCGTAAAGCAGCGCAAGCAAATCGGATTTGAGGCGCGGCAGCATCGCCTCGGTTTCCGGATCGCCGAAGCGCACGTTGAATTCGATCAGTTTCGGGCCGTCTTTGGTAATCATCAAACCGGCGAACAGGATGCCAGCGAAGGGCGCGCCCATCTCCTTCATCGCCGTGACGGTTGGCAAAATAATTTCGCGCATCGCGCGCGCTTCCATGACGCTGTCGAAAACCGGCGCCGGCGAATAGGCGCCCATGCCGCCGGTGTTCGGCCCATTGTCGCCGTCATAGGCGGTTTTATGATCCTGCGCCGCCGCGAAGGGCAGGGCCGTTTCGCCGTCGCAGAGCGCGAAGAAACTGACTTCCTCGCCTTCGAGATATTCCTCGATCACCACTTCGCCGCCGGCCGCGCCGAACACTTTTTTGACCATCGCATCGTCGATAGCAGCAAAGGCTTCTTCCACCGTGCGCGCGACCGTCACGCCCTTGCCGGCGGCGAGTCCGTCGGCCTTGACCACAATCGGCGCGCCTTGCGCTTTCACATATTCTTTCGCCATCGCGGCATCGGTGAAACGTTTATAGGCCGCGGTCGGAATGCCGGCGCGCGCGCAAAGGTCTTTCATGAAACCCTTGGAGCCTTCCAGCGCGGCAGCGGCTTTCGAGGGCCCGAAACAGGCGATATTCGCCGCGCGCAGGGCATTGGCAAGGCCGAGCGTGAGCGGCAATTCGGGGCCGATGACGACGAAATCGATTTGCTTGTCCTTGCAAGCCGCAACGATGGAATCGATTTTTTCGACCGCGATGGGCAAACATTCAGCGATTTGCGCAATCCCCGCGTTTCCGGGCGCACAGAAAAGCTTCTCGCACAAAGGCGATTTGGCGATGGCCCAACAAAGCGCATGCTCGCGGCCGCCCGCTCCCACCACCAGAACCTTCATCCCGTACCCTCGCTTTTGGCTTTGTATCCGGCTATGTTTTCACCATGCCCAAAGCCTCCGCGCAACCCCCGTCGCAAATGAACCTGCTGGACCAGCCCCGGCCCGGCAGCAACATGCCCGAATTCAGCGTTTCGGAAATCTCGCGGCTTCTCAAAAAGACGGTCGAGGAAACCTTCGGCATGGTGCGCGTGCGGGCCGAAGTCGGCGAATGCAAATATCATTCGAACGGCCATATCTATATCACCTTGAAGGACGAAGGCGCGGTGCTGGCGGCCGTCGTGTGGCGCGGGCAGGCGGGCAAGCTCGGCCTGCGTCCCGAAATCGGCATGGAAGTCGTGTGCCAGGGGCGCCTCACGACCTATGCCGGCCAATCGAAATACCAATTGGTGATCGAGCGCATGGCGCTGGCCGGCATGGGCGCGTTGCTGAAACTTTTGGAAGATCGCAAGCAAAAACTGGCGGCCGAGGGATTGTTCGATGAGGCGAGAAAACAGCTTTTGCCTTATCTGCCGGATATCATCGGCGTCGTCACCTCGCCGACTGGCGCGGTGATCCGCGACATTCTTCATCGCCTCGCCGACCGTTTTCCGCGCCGCGTGTTGTTGTGGCCGGTCGCTGTGCAGGGCGAAGGCGCTGCCGCGCAAATCGCCGCCGCCATCGAGGGCTTTAATGCCTTGCATGAGGAGGGCCCGGTGCCGCGCCCGGATTTATTGATCGTGGCTAGAGGCGGCGGCTCGGTCGAGGATTTGATGCCCTTCAACGAGGAAAGCGTGGTGCGCGCGGCGGCGGCAAGTTTAATCCCGCTGATCTCGGCCGTCGGGCATGAAACCGACACCACGCTGATCGATTACGCGGCGGATGTGCGCGCGCCGACGCCAACGGCCGCCGCCGAAATGGCCGTGCCGGTGCGGGTCAACCTTTTGGCCCAGATCATGGATGACGGCCGGCGTTTGTGGGATTGCCTGCGCCGCGCGGTTTCGGAACGGCACGAGCGGTTGACGCTGTTGTCGCGTGCCCTCGGCGAGCCGTCGCGCGCGATCGAGCCCTTGCTGCAACGGCTCGATGAAAAGTCCGAACGATTGGCGGTCGCGGTGGATAATTACATGGAACGCCGCAAGGGACGCTTCGCCGAAGCTGCCGGCCAATTGCGCCATCCGCGCGATTTGCTGGCACTGACGGCGCAGCGGCTGCAAAATGGCGCGCATCGCATGCAATCCGGCTTCCGCGAATTGTATTTGCGCAAGGAACATCGCCTCGCCGCGCTGGGACCGGCACTCGAACATCTTTCGCCGAAAGCCGTTTTAGGGCGCGGCTATGCGCTGGTGCAAAGCGACGAAGGGCGCGTGATCGCCGGCCGCACGCAATCCAAAAAGGGCCAGCATGTTCGTATCGAATTCCACGACGGTGCGCGTGGCGCGGTTATGGAAGATTAAGCAGGCGTTTCAACGCGGTTTCATCCTCGAACACCAGCCGCGCCGGCAGCGCCAGCACCTGCGCGCGGAAATTGATCGGCAGCCGCACCCAGTCTTTTTCGGTGGTCAAAAGCCGTGCGCCGAGCTTGCCGGCGTCGCTGTGCAGGCGCTGAAGCTCATGCGTCGCGAAATAATGATGATCGGCAAAATCGCGGGTGGCGGCCAGCGCTAGGCCGACCGCGCGGCAGGTGGCGTAGAATTTCTCCGGCCGGCCAATGCCGGCAAAGGCGAGGAAACCGGCATCGCGCGGGAAATCGTCCGCCAGATCGGCTTGCCAATGCGCGCGGAGGATCGGCGTGCTTATCCGCGCGGCGAGGTTATGGGTGTCGCTGCCGATCAGGATGACCGCCGCCGCGCGGCGCAAGCCTGATGCCAAGCTTTCGCGCAATGGCCCGGCCGGCATGACAAAGCCGTTGCCAATCCCGGTCTCGCCGTCGATCACGATGAAGGCAAGATCGGGCGCGATATGCGGATTCTGCAAGCCATCATCGAGGATCAGATGGGTGGCGTTGCCGTGCCGCTCGGCAACGCGCAGGGCGGCCGCGCGGTTGCGGCCGATGAAAGTCGGCGCCGTGCCAGCCAGCAACAAGGCTTCGTCGCCGACATCGAGCGCCGAATGGCGGTCGAGATCGACGCGGTCGGTTTTGCGCTTGCTGCCGCCAAAGCCGCGCGTGACGAACACCGGTTTCTTGCCGGCTTGCTGAAGGATATGGGCAATCGCCAGGGCCGCCGGCGTCTTACCGGCGCCGCCAACCACCACATTGCCGACGCAGATGGCCGGCACCTGCGTGCGATAGGGCCGCGCTCCCGCGCGCCGCAAAAACGCGCCTAAGCGCCAAATGAGGCTCAAGGGCCATAAAAGCACGGCGCACAAGCCCGGCCGCCGATACCAAAAAGCCGGGACTTTCATGCCTGCTGCTTCCTTTCTTCAAGGAAGGAGGGAGACAGGCTTGCCCGATGGGCTTGACGGTTCCCCGGTCCCCGATCCCTGCCTTCCGCCCTCGGATCGATCCATGGCGCCAGCGCGTCCATCACCTGATCCAGCACATGGCCCTTGTCCTCGGCCAAAAAACGCGCTGCGCGCGCCATTTGCACGCGTTCGCCCGGCGATTGCAGGAGGCGGTCGAGCGTGAAAGCCAACTCACCCGCGCCTTGCAAGCCGAGCGCGCCGTCGGCGCGGGTGAAATCGCGGGCGATGGCGGCGAAATTCTGCATATAGGGGCCGAAGATAATCGCGCAACCCAGTTGCGCCGGCTCAATGGGGTTGTGCCCGCCATGCCTGACGAAAGAGCCGCCGATCACGGCGATGGGGCAAAGCCGATAGAACAACCCCAATTCGCCCATCGTATCGGCGAGATAAATGTCGGTGCCGGGCGCAATATCCTCGGCTTGCGAGCGGCGCGCGCAACGCAAGCCTTGTTCCGCGATCAATCGCGCGATTTCCTCGCCACGCCGTGCATGGCGCGGGACGATCACCGTCAGCATATCGGGCCAGCTTACGCGCAATCTTTTATGCGCGGCGCAGGCGATGTCTTCCTCGCCGCGATGCGAGGATGCCATGAGCCACGCCGGCCGCCGGCCGAGCAATTCCTTCAAGCGGCCAAGTTCCTTTTCGTCGGCCGGCAGCGGATCGGCCGCGTATTTGAGATTGCCGATCGCGCGCGCCGGCCTTGCGCCGAGCGCCACGAAGCGCCCGCGTTCGTCTTCCGTCTGCGTTAGGCACAGGACGAACGCGCCCATCAATTCGCGCGCCCATGTCTTGGCGCGATACCAGCGGCGGAAACTTTTGTCCGACATGCGCCCGTTGAGCAATGTCGCCGGGATCAGCCGCTTGCGCAGGGCGTCGAGCAAATTGGGCCACAGTTCGGATTCGATCAGAAGCGCGAAATCCGGTTTCCAGTGATCGAGGAAACGTTCGACATAGGCCGCGCGATCGACCGGCACATATTGGTGGAACGCGCCTTCCGGCAAGCGGGTTTCCAGCATTTTGGCCGACGTGACGGTGCCGGTGGTGACGAGGATATGGGTCGCCGGGTAAAGCGCGCGCAGGCGCCTGAGCAGGGCCAAAATCGACGCCGCCTCGCCGACGCTGGCGGCATGGCACCAGATCAGGTTTCCCGAGGGACGTGGGCGCGAGGTGCGGCCGAAACGCTCGCCGAAACGCGTGGCGTCCTCGCGGCCTTGCCGCCGGCGCTTCCACAAATAAAGGCCGATGAAGGGCGCGCTGAGATCGGTCAACAGGCGATAGGCGAAAGCGAGCATGTGCCTAACATGCCATTACTTATGCTTGAACGCCAGCGTCAGGGCATGCTGCCACCAGCGGCTCAGCCACACGCGCAAGCGCGCAATGCGCTTGATGGCCAAGGGCGTCGGCGCCTGCAAATGCGCGAAGAACTGGCGCGAAGAGGCTTGCCACGAAAAAGCCATGGCGAAGCCGCGCGGCGCTTCAGGATTGTCGGGCAGGGCCAATGCGGCTGCCACCGCGCGGTTGAGGTCGGTGTCGAGCGCGGCGAATGTTCTTGCCGCCGGATCGACGAACAGATCGACGGGGCCCGGCGCCGGATAGCCGGCGATGCGCAGGCCCGCCGCGCAGGCTTCCAGCAGGACGAGGCCGAAGGTGTCGGTGGTCGAAGGAAACACGAACAAATCGGCCGCCGCGTAATGGCGCGCCAAATCTTCGTCCGCGCGCGGGCCGAGGAACCGCGCGCCGGGATATTCGGCGCGCAGCAACGGTAAATCGGGCCCGTCGCCGATAACGATTTTGCTGCCTTCGGTCTTGAGATCGAGAAAAGCGCGCAGGTTTTTCTCGACCGCCACGCGCCCGACATAAAGCAAGACCGGGCGTGGCAGTCCGGCATAGGCGGCGACATCCTTGCCGTAAGGGCGGAACAAATCGGTATCGACCCCGCGCGTCCAGCGCACAAGGCGGCGGAATTTGCGCCGACGCAGTTCGTCTTCTATGGACGGCGTCGCTACCATCACCGCGCCGGCCGGCGCGTGAAAGCGGCGCAGGCCCGCATAAACGAAAATCCGCACGGCGCGCGAAAGGAAACGCGGCGCGCGCGTCGCCAGATATTCGGGAAAGCGCGTGTGATAGGAAGTGGTAAAAGGCCGGCGCTGCTCGAGGCACACATTGCGCCCGGCCCATCCCAAAGGCCCTTCGGTGGCGATATGGATGAAATCGGGCCGGAAATCTTCGACCAGCCGGCGCAGGCGCGAACGGGCGAAAAATTCGAGGCGAATATCGGGATATGTCGGTGCGCGCAAGGCGCGCCAGCTCGGCTGTGGCCCGGCGATTTTGACTTGATGCCCGGTTTTATCCAATTCGTGCGCGGTCGCTTCGAGGGTGCGCACGACACCGTTGACCTGCGGATGCCAAGCGTCGGAGATAATCAGGATTCGCATGCCATCAGGCAATCGCCGGTTCCTTGCGCGCAGCCAGCAACCGTTCGCGATCATCGGCCCAGCGGACGATCGACAGGTTTCCTTCTGCGTCCTCGACCAGCGCCGTGCAGGATTCGACCCAGTCGCCGTCGTTGCAATAAATCACGGGGCCGATCATGCGGATTTCCGCGTGGTGAATATGGCCGCACACCACGCCGTCGGCGCCCTTGCGGCGCGCTTCCTCGGCGAGGAAATGCTCGAACGCGCCGATATGGGCGACGGCATTCTTGACCTTGTGCTTGAGATAGGCCGATAGCGACCAATAGGAAAAACCCATCTTGCGCCGCGCGTAGTTGAAAACCCGGTTGAGCAGCAAGGCCAGGTCGTAGGCCGCGTCGCCGAGATAAGCCAGCCAGCGGGCGTAATTCATCACCGCGTCGAAGCGGTCGCCGTGCACGACCAAAAGGCGCTGGCCGCCGGCGGTTTCGTGCACAACCTCGTCGGTCACCAGCACGCCGCCGAATTGCAAACCACAAAAATCGCGGGCGAATTCGTCGTGGTTGCCGGCGACGAAAAACACCCGTGAGCCCTTGCGCGCGCGGCGCAGGATTTTCTGCACCACGTCGTTGTGCGCCTGCGGCCAGAACCAGCGTTTCTTTAGTTGCCAGCCGTCGACGATGTCGCCGACCAGGTAAAGATAATCGGATTCCGTGTGGCGCAGGAAATCGAGCAGCATCCCGGCCTGGCAACCGCGGGTGCCGAGATGGATGTCGGAAATCCAGATCGAACGGAAATGAAGGGCGCTGCCGGGCGGATCGTCCGGCTGAAAAGGATCCGGCAGCGGCTGCCGTGGCGGCAGGCGGGGGTCGTCGGGCATCGGCGCGTCCACGCTGAGCGAATCAGGCGGCGAATCAACGCCGTTTGTTTACTCGAAAAGCGCCGCCCCATTCAATCGCCGGACGGTTAAAAAAGGCCGCCGAGATTTTTGCCGGTACGAAATGGCGGCTCAGGCCGTTGAAATGACTCGCCCTTTCGCAACGGCAACAGGATGGAAAAATTTTACACCCCCGCCACCGTCATGCCGTCGATGCGGATGGTCGGCGCGTCGAGGCCGTGGAGAAATTGCAGATCGTCGGCGGCGGAAAGATTAAGAAACATATCCTTGAGATTGCCGGCGATGGTCATTTCGTTGACCGGGAAGGTAATCGCCCCGTTCTCGATCCAGAATCCGGCCGCCGCGCGGCTGTAATCGCCGGTCACGCCATTGACGCCGTAACCCATAAGTTCCGTGACATAGAAGCCGGACTTGATGTCATTGATAAGCTCGGACGAGGTCTTTGTCCCGGCTTCGAGATAGAAATTGCTCGGCGCGGGCGACGGCAAGCCGCCGGCACCGCGCGAGGCGTGGCCGGTGCTTGTCAGTTTCAGTTGCCGGGCCGAGCGCAGGTCGAGCAGCCACGTGGTCAAGACGCCGTTCTCGACGATCTTGCGCCGTTGCGGCAACAGCCCTTCGCCGTCGAAAGGATGCGAGCGGAAGCCGCGTGTGCGGAACGGATCGTCGATGATCGTGATGTTTCCGGGGAAAATTTTCTGTCCAAGCTTGTCTTTCAAAAAGCTGGTGCCGCGCGCGATGCTGGCGCCCGAAATGGCGCCCGACAAATGGCCGAGCATACCGCCGGCCACGCGCGGCTCGAACACCACCGGCACCTGCGCGGTCGGCATCTTGCGGCTGCCGAGGCGTTTGACGGTGCGTTCGCCGGCCTCGCGGCCGATGGCGGCCGGTTGCGGCAGATCGGCGGCGAACACGCGGCCTTCGCCGTGATAATCGCGTTCCATATTGGTGCCGTCGCCGGCGATCATCGAGGCGCCGAGTCCGAAACTGGTGCGGCGATAGCGGCCGGCGAAGCCGTTGCTGGCGACGAAGGCGATGTGGGACGCGCCATAGCTGGCATCGGCGCCTTCCGAATTACTCACGCCCTTGACGGCGCGCGCGGCATCCTCGGCCTCGCGCGCGGCGGCGATCAATTGCTCGGCGGAAGGTTCATGGCTGTCGGCAATGTCAAGCACCGGCCATTGATGGGCGATTTCATCGGGTGCGGCGAGGCCGCAAAACTCATCCTCCGGCGCCGCCCGGGCCATGGCGATGGCGCGCTCCACAAGCTCTTCCAACGCCGCCGGCTTGCGGTTGGTCGAGGATACTATGGCTTGTTTTTTGCCGATCAGGACGCGCAGGCCGAGATCGCCCGATTCCGCGCGCTCCAGCGTTTCGATGTGGCCGAGGCGGCAGGCGACCGCAAGCGACGCCGCATCGACCAAGACGGCATCGGCCGCCTCCGCGCCCTTTTTCTTCGCCAGCGTCACCATCTCGGCGAGCAGGGATTCGGGGTCGGCGGCGATGCCGGCAGATTTTACGTTTGCGACGGAGGCCATGGCGCGCAAGTTCTCCTTTTCATTTCCGGTGATAGCGGAGTTGGCGGCGAAAAGCGAGGGCGCCGAGGCCGTTAGGCGTTCGCCTTGTCTTCGCGCCAGTTCGCCAGCCACGCCTTAAATTCGGCGGCCGGCATCGCCTTGCCGATGTAATAGCCTTGCGCGTAATCGCAGCCGCGTTCGGCCAGCAATTGCCAGATGCGCTGATCCTCGACGCCCTCGGCGATGACCTTGAGGCCGAGATTATGGCCGAGATCGACGATCGCATTGACGATCACGGCGCAATCCTTGTTGGCCGCCATGTCGAGGACGAAGCTCTTGTCGATCTTCATCTCGCTGAACGGCATGCGCTGCAATTCCCGCAAGGAGGAATGGCCGGTGCCGAAATCGTCGATGGCGACGCCGATGTTGCGCAGGCGCATGCGTAAAAGGACGTCCATGGTGCGCGTCACGTCGCGCATCGCCTCGGTCTCGGTCACTTCGAGGATCAGCTTTTCCGGCGGCACGCCGCGCTTACCGCACAAATCGGCGATGCGGTCGGGCAGGCCGAGATCGAGCAGCGTCGAAGCGGTGACGTTGATCGAGAGCATCAAATCCTCGCCGGCCGCGTGCCATTTGGCCGCTTGCGCGATCGACGTATTCACCACGAAATCGGTCAGCGCCTGCATGAGACCGTCGTCCAGCACCTGTTCGAGGAATGCGGCCGGCGGCAAAAGGCCCCGGTTGGGATGCGCCCAGCGCGCCAGCGCCTCGGCGCCTTTCACCCGGCGGCTGGCGATCTCGACCACTGGTTGGTAATGCAATTCGAACTGGCCGGAGGCGATGGCCTGGGCGAGATCGGCTTGCGTGGCTTTTTGGCCGCCGGCTGCCATGCGCTCGAACAATCCGCGCAACGTCGCGATGTCGAGCGGCTTTTCGAGCGCCGCCACCACGTCGAGTCCATGCGCGCTGCCGAGCCGGCGGGCGCTGTTGAGCACGCGGCTGTCGCTGCCGCTGATCAGGCACAGCTTGGCGTCCTTGACGTGGCTGGCGAGCAGGCGCAGAAGCTCGACCCCGTCGGTGCCGGGCATCATCAGGTCGAGCATGATAAATTCCGGCTTGAAGCCGGTCAGCGCGTCGGCGACTTTTTCGGGGTTGCTGAGCGTCAGGGTCTCGAATTTATAGGCGGCCGCAACCTCGGCGATGGTTTCGCAAATGCCTTCCTCGTCATCGATGACCAACATACGCATGGGGGAAGGTCCGGTTACGGCGGCAGGGCGGGTTCAAGGACGGGAGGGACGGCCGAATCGCCGCCCATAGTGCGCTCGCCCGCGGATTCCTTCAACAAGCGTGCTATGGCGCGGCGCACGTCGTCGAGGCGGTAGGGTTTTTCGATCACCGGCACCGGGTGCGCGGCGAGGAAGGCCTGGACATGCGATGATAGGGTATCGCCGGTGACATAGAGGATTTTGCCGAGGTAGGACGGCATTTCCCGCATCAGGGCCGCGTGCAGGCCCGGCCCGTCCAGAACCGGCATGCGCAAATCGCTGACGATCACGTCATAGGCGGCCTTATGCAGCTTGTCGAGCGCGACGGCGCCGTTGGCGGCAATATCGACCTCATGGCCTTCCGGTTCCAGCAAATCGGCCAGCGTTTGGGCAATCTCGACCTCGTCGTCGACCAGGAGGATTTTTAGATGCGCCGGCAGTTTGGCGTCGGCATCCGATGCCGGCGCGCGGCTTTGTGCCGTTATTTTGGCCGCCGGCAATTCGACGATGAAGGTGGCCCCGCCGCCCGGCGTGTCCTCCGCGTGCAAACGGCCGCCATGCGATTCGACGATGTTGAGGCACAGGGAAAGGCCGACGCCGGTGCCGCCCTTGTTGCCCTTGGTGGTGAAGAACGGCTCGAAGATGCGCGAGCGAATGTCGGGCGGCACGCCGGGACCACTGTCGGCGACGCTGACGAAGGCGCGCGCGCCGTCCTCCTGCCAGCTGCTGACGACGAGGCGCCGCTTGCCGCCCCAGCCTTGCAAGGCTTGCGTGGCGTTGAGGATCAGGTTGGTGATCACTTGCGTCAATTGGTCGGGATCGCCGTCGATCACCGGCAAATGCGGCTCAAGCGCCAGCGCGATCTCGATATTCTCGGTGCGGATCTGGTAGCCGAGCAAATCGAGCGAACCCTGAATAAGCGCGTTGATCTCGACCGGCTTGCGTTCCGGCTCCTTGCGGCGCGCGAGGGCAAGGAAGCTCTTGACGATGCGCGAGCAACGGTCGGCGGCCTTGAAGATTTTCTCGGCCCGCGAGGAGACTTTCGGTTCCGGCGATCCCTCCATCAAAAGCGTCGCTTGTCCCAGCGCCACCGAGAGGGGGTTGTTAAGCTCGTGCGCGACGCCGGCTAAAAGCCCGCCGAGCGCCGCCATTTTCTCGCTTTGCTGCAAGGCCTCCTGCTGGTGGGCGATTTGCGCCTCGGCCTGCTTGCGCTCGGTGAGATCGTAAAGGCCGATCGCCATCGCGCCTTCGTCCTGATAGGTGATGCGCCGTGCCGATAGCGCCGCCGGCAGCGTTTCGCCGTTGCCGCGCCGCAAAACGACTTCCTTGAGATTGACGTCGCGGCCGGCGGCGACGGTTTGGGCGATGTCGGCCCAGGCGTCCTGATCAGTCAAGAAGCGCCCGAAGGAATCGTTCGGCAATTCGTTGGGCCCCACGCCGAGCAAATGCTCGGCCGCCGGGCTGGCATACAGCACGAGGCCGCTCGCGAGGCCGACGATCATAACCGGCACCGGGTGCGCCTCGGTGATACCGCGAAAGCGCGCTTCGCTGGCGCGCAGCGCGACGTCGCTTTGCTTGCGCTGAGTAATGTCGCTGATCGAGCCCACGAGGCGCACGATGCGCCCTGTCAGGGGATCGCGTACCGCCACCAGTTTCGAATGCAGCCAGTGCCGCTCGTGATCGGGTCCCATGACGCGGTATTCGAGATTGAGGGTGGTGGCCTGCCCGTTGCGGCGGAAACGGCGCAACGCCGCGCGGGCGACGCGGCGGTCGGCCGGCACGATTATGCGCAGCCACTGCTTGAGCGCCGCCGGGTCGTTGTCGAGCCGCGCGCCGAGGATTTTCTTGAAACGGTCGGAAAAGAACGTCTCGCCGGTCCAGAGATTCCAGTCGAACAAGCCCTCATTGGCCCCGCGCGTCGCCAGCGTAAAACGCTCGTTGGATAAGGCCAGCGCCTTTTCCTTTTCGTCCTGCCGGGCGGCGAACTGGCTGGCGATGACGATGGCGAACATGATGGCGGCCATCGAGAAGGACACATGGGAGACGTTGTTGGCGGCAGCGACATTGTCGATCAGGCCGAG
>DATKSH010000014.1:0-5032 GCA_035531735.1 Alphaproteobacteria bacterium | reverse complement strand
ATAGCAGTGGATGGAATGATGTAATGGGTGAAGATAGCCGGGGGCAAGCGCACATCGCTCTCGATCCGGTTACTCACGAACCGCTGGTTAGCAAGACAGCCATCGACGGCTATCGGAAAATAGAAGTCGATGGACATGATTTCTACGCAGCCCCCAGCATTGTCAAAAGCGCCAATGACATCGCCGGCAATCTGGCCAACGGCCGGGGCGTATGGGTTTTACCGCTCGACCAGACGGCTTCGGCTAAATTCGGTTCCGAATTTGGCGGCGAGATCAAAGCACTGGGCAAGCTTTACAAACAAATCGCCGCCGCGCATGGTGTTCCAACGATAGATCCCAATGACCCCGCCGCCGAAAATACTCGCGACGCGCGTTATTATCATCCCGAAAATATCCACATTGGCCCTCAAGGCTATCGTAAGATAGATCAAAAAATCGAGGCAGGCATAGAGCGACTAAACCAACAGGCTAACGAGTTTGTGCGGGCAAAACCCACTTACCCGGCCCAAACATTACCGACTGGCAGAAATCCCAAACGTGGCGGTAGGCTTGCCGAAATGAAGGGGTACACCGCGGCGCAAGTTGCCGAAGCGAACGAAGATCGTAACAATCTTGCGCAACCGAAACCGACGAGAGACTCCACCTCGTATACTCATGCGACGAAAACGGTAAGGGCTGCCATGCCAAATCAGTTGGCTTTAGGGGCTGGCAGTAGCGGCGGCTCGTCGCGTCCGCACGAAGCATCTTAGGGGGTGCGCGCATTATGTCTCAGGAGCCGGACCCAAATAGCCAAGATCAAAATGATGCTGCAAACCCGTCCTCGATGAGCGGCGCGGGATTGTATTATGCCTTGGGTCCGTTAGACGACAAATCCACCTATTTAGGCATTAAGCAAAGAATATACTCAAATTTGTATGGCTTCGCGTCGGGTGTCGAGAATGCCACCGAACACGCGGTTGAACGCCTTACGCACGCGGCCGATGGCGTGGGTACGGATATAAGCAGGACCGCCCGTCAATTTGGTTTTAAAATAGCACCCGCGCGCCTCGGCGAAGCCGTTCACAATGCGGGTATGCATCTTGTCCGTGCCGAGGATTCGCTTCGCGTTTATGCCGGCCACCTCGACATGCAAGCGATGATGGATACGTTGCATAGAAATACGCACTTTGATCTTGGTACGGGTGACCCAAAAGTCGTCACCGTGCCGAAGAAATGGTGTGCCCGAGCGGTTCGCCTTGCTTGGCAAGCTGGCGGCGTGATTTTTAGTGGCCATCTAAACGATGCAAGGGATTACATAAATTATCTTAGCAATCGCCCGGATTTTCATCAGGTCGCGAGCGGATACGGCATGAATACCGGCAGTTATAAGCCTGAAATGGGCGACATTTGCGTGTGGTCGAAAAATCATATCACTATGTACGATGGGCGGCGGTGGGTTTCGGACTTCGAGCAACGGGACATGGCCGGTGGCCCCGAGTTCCGCAATGGCGATCAATTTCATGTTTTTCGATATAACGGAATGCAGGCATCTCCCACGATGGCCGCAAACGCGCCGACGCACAAAAAACCTTCCACGAAGATGGCCATGGGCAATCATCTGAAACCCGGGCTTCTTCCTCGTCCCTCGCCATTCCGAACAAGCAACACCTGAAATTGGTTTCTTTTTGAAACGACGGCCTGCGCCAAAGTGCCCCTTGGTGATTTTGCCCGTGCTTTCGCGCCCGTTTGTCTCCCCCGCGCTTTTCGCCTAACCTGATTCCGCGCCCGCGTGGCGGCGAAGAAGCATCCAATAAAAACCGGACGGAGCCTCGCGTTGAACGACCTCGCACCCCTGCAACCCGCGCGCCGTTCGTCGCTGGCCGGCTGGGTCGTCTTGTTGCTCGTCCTTCTGATGGGGGCGTTGCCGGTTTATTTTGTAAGCGCCGTGATGCGGCCGGGGCCGCTGACGGCCAACAAGGCCGTGGTGATTCCGCGCGGCGCTTCGGGCGCGGGGATCGCCGATCTGCTCGAACAAAACGGAGTGATCGGCAATCGCCTTGCCTTTCGCATCGCCAGCCGCCTTATGGCCAAGGGCCGCTTGCAGGCCGGCGAATATCAATTCGCTGCCCATCAAAGCATCGCCGCCGCGATCCGCGAATTGCGCGATGGCCGTTCGGTGGTGCGCATGTTTACGGCGGCGGAAGGCCTGACCTCGGCTGAGATCGTCGATCGGATCGACAAAAACCCGGTTCTCACCGGCGCGGTCGCGCCGTTGCCGCCGGAAGGCTCTTTGCTGCCGGAAACCTATCGCTACAGTTACGGCGACACGCGCGCAAGCATCGTCGCCCACATGCAAAAGGACATGGGCGAAACGCTGGAAAAAATGTGGGTGGCGCGCGCGCCCGGCTTGCCGATTGCGACGCCGGCCGAGGCGGTGATCCTCGCCTCGATCATCGAAAAGGAAACCGGCAAGAAGGACGAGCGCGCGCATGTCGCCGAGGTGTTCTATAACCGCCTGCGCCGCGGCATGCGGCTACAATCCGACCCGACCGTGATTTATGCCCTGATGCAGGGCAGGGCGCCGCTCGGCCGGCCCTTGACGCGCGACGATCTCGCGGTCGCTTCGCCCTATAACACCTATATCAACGACGGCTTGCCGCCGGGCCCGATTTGCAATCCCGGCCGCGCGTCCTTGCTGGCGGCCCTGCATCCTGACGTCGGCAACGATCTTTATTTTGTGGCGGATGGCGCCGGCGGCCATCTGTTCGCCCCCGATTTGCGCGACCACGATCGCAACGTGGCCAAATGGGACAAGATCAGGGCCGAGGAAAATATCGCGTTGCCGCCGCAGAAACCGCCGCCGCCCATCGTTAAACCGGCGGTCAAGCCGGCGTCGCGTTGACCCAGCCCTTGTCGCCCTGTTGCCAATAACCGAGATCGTGGCCGGCACTTTTGTAATCCGCCCAGCGCCGGCGCGCCTCGGCCAGCGCAGCGTCATTGGTGCCGTCGAAAATCTCGCAGACGCGCGCATAATCGCCGAGCCGTTGCGATTGTGCGCCATCGGTGAGGAACAAAACCTCGGCTTCGTTGGGCCGTTCGTCGGCGGGCGTCAACCATACCGGCTGCAATTCGGCGTTGCCGTCCTTGGCGCTGCCGTGCGGCAGGAAATTGTTGGGATTGTAGGTCCAGAGATATTGGGTGAGGGCTTCGACCCGTTCGGGCGATCCCGCCATGACGACCGCCTTCCAGCCGCGCGCCAGCGTCTTTTCCAAAAGTTCCGGCAGCACGCTTTCGAGATTGCGCCGCGTCAGGTGATAAAAACGGATTTCGGTCATATGCCGCGACTGCTCTGCGCTTCGCGCAACCGCGACTGCGGATTGCTTTCGATGTTTTCCGCCACGAACCGGTCCAAAAGCCGCACGCCGAAAGCCGAAGCGCCCTTGGGGCAAACCGGCCAGTCTTTATAGGCCCAGGCCATGCCGGCGATGTCGAGATGCGCCCACGGCGTGCCTTTCTTGATGAAGCGCTGGAGGAATTGGGCGGCCGTGATGCTGCCGGCCTCGCGCCCGTTGCCGATATTCTTGGCGTCGGCCACCGGGCTGTCGAGTTGCTTGTCATAAGCCTCGTTGAGCGGGAAGCGCCATAGCTTTTCTTCCACGCCGGCCCCGGCCTTGAGCAATTGGTCGCCGAGTTTATCGTCGTTGCTGAAAACGCCGGCATATTCGTGGCCGAGCGCGACGATGATGGCGCCCGTGAGCGTGGCGAGGTCGATCACGCAGCGCGGCGCGAATTTCTCCTGCGCGTACCACATGGCGTCGGCCAGCACCAAACGCCCTTCGGCGTCGGTGTTGAGCACTTCGACCGTCTGGCCCGACATGGTCGCGACGATATCGCCCGGCCGTTGCGCCGCGCCGCCCGGCATGTTTTCGACCAATCCCACCACGCCGACCACGTTGGCCTTGGCTTTGCGCCCGGCAATCGCCTTCAAAGCACCAATCACGGCGCCGGCGCCCGCCATGTCCCATTTCATTTCGTCCATGCCGGCGGCCGGCTTGATCGAAATGCCGCCGGTATCGAAGGTCACGCCCTTGCCGGCGAAGCAGACCGGGCGCTTGTCGCGCGCGCCGGGGTCGCCGTGCCAGGCCATGGTGACGAGGCGCGGCGGCCGCGCGCTGCCCTGCGCGACGCCGAGCAGCGCTCCCATGCCGAGGTCCTTCAGGCGCTTTTCGTCGAGCACCTCGACCGTGAGGCCGCTCGCAGCGAGCGAGGCCGCCTGCTCGGCCAGCGTCTCGGGGTAGATGACATTGGCCGGTTCGGAGACGAGATCGCGGGTGAACGCCACGGCCTCGGCGACGGCGGCCTGCCTGCGGTGGGCTTCCCTGGCGGCACCGGGCTTCGGCGTCGCGACCGTCAGGCGGGCGAGCGTCGGCTTGCGCTCCGGCTTTTCCGTCGTGCGGTATTTGGCGAAGCGATAGGCGCGCAGTTCGGCGCCGAGCGCGAGGTTGGCGGCCGCCTCGGCCGGCGTCAGCATCGCGTCGTCGCCGAGGTCGAGCGCGATCGTCGCCTCGCTCTCGCCGGCGCTGTTCAGATGCGCGACCAGGCCGCCGCCGAGGTCCTGCAGCAGGCGGACGTCGACCGCCTGCCGCTTGCCGAGGCCGGCCGCGACGATGCGGCTCAGCGGCACGCCGGGCGGCCCGATCAGCGGCAGCAGCTCGCCCTTCTTGCCGTGGAAGCGCGGCGTCGCCGCGACGGCGCGGGCGACGGCGCCAAGGCTCGCCTCGTCGGCCTGTCGCGCCGCCGGGGTCAATTCGCTGTCCTCCCATACCCCGACGACCAGCGCGCCGGCCCGCGGCAGCGCGAATTCGGCAAATTCGATCTTCATCTCGCGGTCCCGCACAAGCGATCCATCAGCGATTCCGATAGACGCCGCCGCTCGCCGCCTGTCAATGCCGCCGAAGCGCGATTGCCGCCCTCGGCCGGGAAACCGGTTGCGGGGCGGGAAGGGGGTTTTTATGGTCGCTCGCCGATGGCGAGTCGCGAGCGCGGCACCGGG
>DATKSH010000013.1:0-3531 GCA_035531735.1 Alphaproteobacteria bacterium | reverse complement strand
CTCCCCCCTCCCTAACCCTCCCCACAAGGGGGAGGGAATTCTGTCAGCCCTCGCGGCACCGCCTTGTCCCGGCCCCTATCTCTCCCTCACCCCCGCGCAGCACGACACCGACGGCTTCTTCGCGGCGGTGATGGAGCGCATTTAAGCCGCCTTCAACACAACTTCCGGCTCCGTGAAACTCTGCTTCAAAGCCTCGGCCACCGTGGCATGGGTGATCTTACCCATCACCACGTTCAATCCATGCCGGAAATGTGCGTCTTCCAAGAGAGCCTGCTTCCAGCCCTTGTCCGCCAGCGCCAGCACATAAGGCAAGGTCGCGTTGTTGAGCGCGAAGGTCGATGTGCGCGCGACGGCGCCCGGCATGTTGGCGACGCAGTAATGCACGATGCCATCGACCAGGTAAACCGGGTCGGTATGCGTGGTCGGCTTCGCCGTTTCGACGCAGCCGCCTTGGTCGATGGCGACATCGACGATCACCGCGCCTTTTTTCATGCGCGCGACCATCGCCCGCGTGACGAGCTTCGGCGCGGCGGCGCCGGCCACGAGAACCGCGCCGATCACAAGGTCGGCCTCCAGCACCTGTTGTTCTATCGCCGCCATGGTCGAATAAATCGTCCGCGCATGGCCTTTGAAAGCCATGTCAAGGTCGGCAAGGCGCGATAGTGACTTATCGAAAATCGTCACCCGCGCACCCATGCCGGTCGCGACATAGGCGGCGTTCTGGCCGACCACCCCGCCACCCAAAATCACCACTTTCGCCGGCAACACGCCCGGCACGCCGGAAATCAGCACGCCGCGTCCGCCATGGATTTTCTCCAAATAATGCGCGCCGGCATGCACGGCCATGCGCCCCGCCACTTCCGACATCGGTTGCAACAATGGCAAGCGCCCATGCGCGTCGGTCACGGTTTCATAGGCAATGGCGATACATCCCGATTGCATCAAGGCTTTCGCCTGTTCCGGATCGGGCGCGAGATGCAGATAGGTGAACAAAATATGGCCCTGCCGCAGCATCTTGCATTCGGCCGGCTGCGGCTCTTTCACTTTGACGATCATCTCAGCCTTGGCGAAAATCGAGGCCGCATCCGCCGCGATTTCCGCGCCGGCGGATCTGTATTCTTCGTCCGCAATCCCGGCCCCTTCGCCCGCGCCGGTTTGCACCAAAACCTTATGCCCATGCGCGATCAATTCCTTGGCCGACGCCGCCGTCAAGCCGACG
The DNA here is from genome assembly GCA_035531735.1 of Alphaproteobacteria bacterium. Lineage (GTDB taxonomy): Bacteria > Pseudomonadota > Alphaproteobacteria > UBA9219 > UBA9219 > DATKSH01. Next base: position 2,312 of record DATKSH010000013.1, on the reverse strand, counting down.
CGGTACTCGTGAACCTTGATTTCCTTGGGAACGCCGATGAGCATGATAGTCTCCTTTTCCGCGGAAACCTAAGCGCAAGCGCGGCGCAAAGTAAATGACGTTATCCTGCGGTGCGGAATGAAGGACTGATCCCTCTCCCCTTGAGGGAGAGGATAGAAAATCTTAGCGAATTTCCGCGCCAGCGGATAATTCGCTTAGATTTTCTTGGTGAGGGGGTGCAAAGAGGTTGCCCCCTCATCTGCAAAAACCAAGGACTTACTTTCGCTAACGCAAAAGTAAGCCCAGGTTTTTGCTTCTTCTCCCTCGAGGGGAGAAGAAATCAGCGCAGAAATCTCAACGCAATCCCCGCCACAAACGGCATGATCCTCGGCCTTAACAACCGCGCATCGTAACGCTCCATCCGCCGCCTGTCCTCGGCCAAGGCGACTTCCAAAAGCGCACGCGGCGTCAGGCCGACGGTCAAAGTCTCGCCGCCGGCGGCGACGAAATTATCACCGCCCTTGCCGCCATCGGCTGCGCCCGCCAACGACAAGCGCCCGATCCCCGCCTGAAAAAGCGCCAAAAGACAGCGCGCGCGGAACCATATGCGCGGCACAAACGATTTCCCCGCCGCACGCCACGCCACCCAGTTGACGAAGAACATGATGTGGCGCGCTTCTTCCTGCACGACAGGTTCGAACACATCGACGAGTTCTGCGGGAAAATAGCCGGAATCTTTCGCCATCTTGAAAAGCCCGAAAGCGAAGAAACTGTCGAAGCATTCGCCATAGCCGGTCTGCAAGAACGCGGCCTCGGGATTTTTCGGCGCGCCATAAGGCTGGTCGTCCTCGAACGGAATGCCGTAGAAGCGCAACATATTGCGGATCACCAATTTGTGCCGCCCTTCCTCGAACGCATTGAGGCCGATCGCCTCCTTGACCAAGGGATCGCTCTGTCCATCGGCCATCGCCTGCATGCGCGAGGACGCGTAACCTTCCGTTTGCACCGCCACGTCCCAGAACGGCAAATCGGTCAATCGTTTTCGGGCATCCGCCGACAATTTCGGCCACGCCAAAACGGCCGGCTTATAAGGATCGAAGGTGTCGATCAAGACCCCGCACATGGCGCGCTTATGCGCCTCCGAGCCGATGCGGAACGGCGGCGGCAGCGCCTCGGCCAACGGCGCGGGACGAGTGGAAGGTTCGGCAAAGGCGGCGGATAGCTGCGACATTAAGACCCCGGCCGCCAAAATTGCCGTCCCCGGCGCCATAGTCAAGGATGCGATGCCGCAACTACGAGGCAATTATCTAAAATCCCAGCGATTCGCGAATTAACAATTGGTTATCTCCTTTCCGCGTAAAGTGGAAATCGCAGCAAGGAGCCGCGCGCCGATGCACAAAATGGATAAAGCCAAGGATGAGGAAAACAAGGCCGCGCGCCTCGAACAGCTGACGCGCAGCCTGACGGCCCGCGAGCTTGGCAATCTCGGCATCGACGACGTCGCCTATGTCAAATCCGTCACCATCGACGGCCAGAAGCTGCACGCGATCCACGCCGCCGACGGCACGCCGCTAACCGTAGTGGCGGCCCGCGACCTCGCTTTCGCCACCGTGCTGCAGCACGAAATGAACCCGGCGAGCGTGCATTAGGTACTAGTGGCTAGTGGCTAGGTGCTAGCGATCCGTAATTAATGGCGAGCGATGCCCTCAAAATTAACGAACAGTCTGCCGGCAAGAGTTTCTAGCACCTAGCACCTAGCCACTAGCCACTAAGCCGCCACCGCCGCTTCCACGCCAGTCAGCAATTCGTAAATCGCCGCCGCATCATCGGCCCGCCGCAAAGCGGCGCATAATTTCGCCTCGCGCAAAAACCCGGCGACGGCCGAAAGCGCCTCGAGGTGATCGGCGGCCGCGCTTTCAGGCGACAGCAAAACAAACACAAGGTCGACCGGCTTGTCGTCGACCGCCGCGAAGGCAATCGGTTCGTCAAGGCGCGCGAAAAAACCCATCACCTCGTCGAGGCCCTTGATGCGCGCGTGCGGAATGGCGAGCCCGTTGCCGATGCCGGTGGTGCCCAGCATCTCGCGCGCCCACAGGGCGTCGAACACCGCATGCGCCGCGCAGCCGGCAAAAGGCGCGGCCTGCACCGAAAGATCCTGCAAAAGCTGCTTTTTGCCGCGCGCCGCAAGCGCGGCGATCACCGCGCGCGGGGAAAGAATATCACCGATCATGCGCGCGCCCCTTTGTCGTCGTTCATAATAATTCCCATAACATTGGACGTCATTCCGCACGAGGCCGAGGCCCCCAAGGGCCGAGGCCGAGATGCGGAATCCG
>DATKSH010000012.1:0-2748 GCA_035531735.1 Alphaproteobacteria bacterium | reverse complement strand
GATGACGTTCCATTGCTGGCCGTTGGCGACGTATTGCAGGCCGGGATCCTTCAATTCGAGGCGCATCAAGACCGATAGCGCCCCGCCGATCAAGCCAGCCGTCACCGCGAACAGCAAATAAAGCGTGCCGATGTCCTTATGGTTGGTCGAGCAGAACCAGCGCACGAAAAAGCCCGGCTTGTGATCGTGGGCGTCGTGGGCAGCGGCTTCGTAATGCGTGGACGTCATCTTGCGCCTTCCTTCATGCTTCCGTTGTCATCCGCCAAGAATTATCTCGACGTGCCGGCGGCCGCAAATTGGGCCGATTTCACCGGCAACGCGGCGGCTTTCTTCGCTTCCTTCAATTTCACCCACTGGGCGAACTGGTCGGCCGGCACGCCCATGACCACGATCGGCATATAAGCGTGACCCTCGCCACAGATCATCGAGCATTCGCCGTAATAGATGCCGGGTTTATCGATCTTGACCCACAAATCGCTCATGCGGCCCGGCACCGCCATGCGGTTGATGCCAAGCGAGGGAATGAACCACGAATGCTCGACGTCACCCGAATAAATTTCCACCTTGACGACCTTGCCGACCGGCAGCACCACGGGATTATCGACCTCCAGCAGGCGCAGCGGCTGGTGCTTGATCGGCCAGTTCGGCGAATATTGAGCAACCAGCTTGTCGGCCTCGGCCCAGGTCACGCCCGGCCCGTCCCAGATCGCATGGCTGTCGAAGGCGATGTTGCCGTTTTGGGGATAGGCGTAGCTCCAATACCATTGATGGCCGGTGACCTTAAGCGTCAGGTCCGGGGCCGGGATGCGGTCGGTGTAATAAAGCAGCGGGAACGAAACCACGCCGAGCGCGATCAGAATAAGGCACGGCACCAGCGTCCAGGCGATTTCCAGCTTGGTGTTATGCGCGGTGTTGCTCGGCTTCGGGTTGGCATATTTGTTGTAGCGCACGATCACATAAAGCAGCAGCGCCAGCACGAAGGCGCAAATCGCGAAAATCAGCCACAGCAGGATATTATGAAAATCGTAAACCGCAACCTCGACCGGCGAATAGGGCTTCTGCATGGCAATCGCCCAATCATGCGGCTCGCCAATGGTGATGGGCCCGCTATCGGCAAGGGCAGCAGGTATTTGCGCGAAAAGAACAAAGAGGGAAACGGCACTTGTCGCCGCGAAGGCCTTGATAAAACGGCGAAATGCAGACACGGTTTCGGCTCCTGAAATCGAGGGAAGAGACATGCGCGGGCGCGGTCGCAGGCGCGCCGGAATCGCCTTCCAATGGGCCCGCTTATAAACCCTTCGGCATGGCGACGCAAAGATTTCCTTGGGTTTTATTCAAGGCCGACGCGGAGCCAAGCAGCAACCGCATACACCGCCGCATGAAAGCCGGCGGCGAGTCGAACTCCAAGATGCTCAAAAGTTTATTGTATGGCGACAATCTCGTAGAACCAATAACCGCCGGCGGCATTGGAGTTGGCAAGGCAGCCGAGCATTTTCCCGTCGAAGGCGGCTGGTAAATTGGCGATGGTCAGCGTGGCAGTGTTGGTCGGATCGCCGAGATCGGCGGCGTTGTAATTGGTCGAAACCGTCATGCCATTGGCCTTGACGTTAACCGCATCGCACACGCCCTCAGGTACGTTCAGCAGCGCCATGGTCACGCCGTTGGCCGTGCCGACGCCCGGAAAGACGGTAGCGGTCGGGAATTCCCATACGTCCGAAGCCGGGTTGTTGGCCAGCGCGACGGAAGGGGCCGCGATGCCGCCGCCGGTCGGGGAGAACAGGTCGAGGGTGCCGTTGGTCGCGGTGACGTTGGTGACGACGTTGTTGACGCCAATGCCGCCCTCCAAAGTAATGCGGTCCATGCCTTCGTGTAGCGTTTCGCCGGCCTGCACCAAGGCCGAAGCCTTGACGTCAAAGCCTTCGTTGGTCGTGCTGGCAGTAAAAGAGCCACTGCCGGCCGCGATGGCGGCGGCCAGGATGCCGAGAATGGCAATGATGAAGAGGATTGGGCCGATGGCAATGCCGGCATCGGCAGGAAGGCGCACCGCGATCTGTTGCTCTCTCATAAACTCCCCTCTCGCCGAATTTCCCAACTTTGGTCTTGCGTCACGGCATCGAGAAACGAAAAAACAAATACGTCCAAGTGACCTACCCATGTACAGCAATTTTAGACGATGTGTGTTAAATAAAGATTGTTGGAAATTGCGCCGTTGTGAACTGCTTATGAGAAACGTTTAACAGCCTGATTCCCTTAATAAAATCAAATTTTCGATAAATGTCAACGAAGAACCTCTTAAATGCTTTGTTTTAATTCTTCCTGTCACCCGAATCCGGGGCCTTGAACGACACCCTTTCCCCGATCAGGGTCGCGCTCATTAATCCGGAGCCGGAACATTTGCCGACGCAAAACTCCTGCATCGACCAGCGATATTGGGGCGAAATGGTATCGATGTAACTGAGCGCCGTCATCCATTCGCGGAATTGAGCACCATCGGTCGCGACCACTTGCAGCGACCCGTCGCGGCCGAGCGTGAATTTGAGATCGGGGTAGTCGTGCTGCAACCGCTCGGTCAGCGCCTGGGCATCGCGTGTGTCGATGTGGGCGCGCGCAATCTGGGGCAGGATCGGTTCCGCCACCAGCGCCTTGACGGCGTCCTGCTTGGCGGCGGCCGAAAGATGGACCGTATAGAGGGCAAAAACGACCATCAGCAGGGCCGCGCCCCAGCAGGCGCCAACCACCACCATGGTC
>DATKSH010000011.1:0-6897 GCA_035531735.1 Alphaproteobacteria bacterium | reverse complement strand
GCGTTGATAAAGATCGCTTTCTGCTCTAAGAAAAAACGCCGCCCTCCTCGTTCACGGATCGCCCGATGCCGACCGCCACGCCCGTTTATTTCGTCACCGTCAAATGGGGTTTCAAATACGGGCCCGATTACGTCAATATTTTTTACGACATGCTGACGCGCAATTTGCCTCAGCCGCTCGATTTCACGCCGCGCTTCGTGTGCTTCACCGACGATCCGTCCGGCCTCGATAAGGGCATCGAAACGCGGCCCCTGCCCGGCGATCTCAAAGGTTGGTGGAACAAGCTTTATCTTTTCAAGCAAGGCCTGTTCGAGGACGGCGCGCGCGTGGTTTACATGGATCTCGACACCGCCATCGTCGGCGATGTGCGGGAGCTTGCCGGCTATCGCGGCGATTTCGCCATCCTGCGCGATTTCTACCGGCCCAAGGGACTCGGGTCCGGCATCATGCTGTGGCGCGGCGGCTTCGGCGCGCATATGTGGGATACCTTTGCCAAGGCCGGGATGCCGGAAATCGACGGCGGCGATCAGGCCTGGATCGAGCGGTTCCAAAACAAGCCCGACATTTTGCAGGATTTGTTCCTCGATGCTTTCGTCAGCTTCAAGGAAAGCGCGATGCTAAGCCTGCCCGGCCGCGCGCGCATTGTTTGCTTCCACGGCGATCCCAAGCCGCACGAGGTCAGGAACGGCTGGCTCGAAGAGGTGTGGAAAATCGGCGGCACGGTTCCCAACGCGCCGGCGGCCGGCGGTGACGATCCCATCGCCAACGTGCGCCACGCGCTCGGCCTGCCATTCCCGATTATCGAAGGGCCGGCGGAGGCCGACATGGCGCGGCATCTGTGCATCGTCGGCGGCGGCGCTTCGGCCCGCGAACAGGTCGCGGAACTGAAGCGGCGCAAGGCGGCCGGCGAGGAAATCTGGGCGCTCGATAGCACCATGGCATGGCTCGGAGAGGCGGGCGTCGCGGCGGACGCGCATATTTTGCAATCGCCGGACGCCGGGCGGGCTAAATCGGTGCCGGCGGCGACCGAAGCGACCCTGCTTTATGCTTCGCAATGCCATCCGGAAGTGCTGGCGCGCGCGGCCGCGGCCTCGAAGCGCGTGACGCTCTGGCACCCGATGATCGACGGCATTCGCGCCGTGATGGGCGCGAAGCCGGCCGCTTTCATCGGCGGCGGCACGACGCTGGGGATGCGGGCGATCACGCTCGCTTTCGTGCTGGGCTATCGGCACATCCATTTGTTCGGCTTCGACAGCAGCTATCGCGACGCCGCCGCCACGCCGCCGGGCGCCAACGATAACGACCGGCCAATCACGGTCGAAATCGACGGGCGGGTGTTCGCCTCGACGCCGCGCCTCGCCCAGCAGGTCAACGAATTCCGCCTGCTTATGCAACGGTTGGGGCCGCAGGGTATCGCCCTCACCATGCACGGCGACGGCCTTTTGCCCTATGTCGCCCGCAAGATGGCGCAAATGGCGCAGGGCCACGCCTGATCAAAAAGCCACGCAGCAACGAAAAACACGCCAAAATTTGCCACAATCCATGGGTACAAATGGACTCATGACCACGATTATCTACCTGATCGGTGCGATCCTATTGCTGGCGGTTCTCAATTTGCCGGGCGCCGACGCCCTCAAGGCTCCCGACGCTACCTTTGCCGACACGGCACAGGCCGTTCCCCTTCGCTCCGAGCGGCCGGCGTCCGACCTCCTTACCGACGACACCCGCATGTCGCAAAAGTCCCCGCAAGAAGACGCCTAAGCAAAACTCACACCGGAGTTTTCCATGCCAACAGCCCGTTTGTTCGCCGCCGCCCTTTTGGCATCCGGCCTGGCCGCCTTCGCGGCGGCACCGGCCCAAGCGGATTGGCATCGGCACGGCGACGACTGGCACGACCACGACCACGCCCATTTCGGCGTCTTCATCGGCGGCGGATGCTGCTACACCTATCCCTATTACGATCCTTACTACCCCTATTATGTCGCCCCGCCGCCGGTGGTTTATACGGTGCCGCCGCCGTCGCCGGTTTATGCCTATCCGTCCCCGCCCTCGATGCTGGCCGACCAGACCTCGCCGACCTTCGTCGATCATCTGGGCCGCACCTGCCGCCATTTCCAGTCGGCCGCCGCCAATCCCGGCGAACCGCCGGTGACCGGCACTGCCTGCCTGATGACGGACGGAGCCTGGCACGCGGTGAACGAGTAAGCATTCCGCCCGCGCGCCTTTTCATACCATTGCATTCTATTTTCGCGTTTTCCGCGCGCGCGTGTTGACGGCGCCCGCGCGCTCGATTCAAATCCAAATCCTCGCCTTGCCCCTCGAATCCACCAGGTATTCCCCATGCTGATGGTTCAAGACGACGAAACGCGCCGCTTGCGCGCGGTCGTCAACACCGCCGTGGACGGCGTAATCCTGATCGATGCCACCGGCATCGTGTCGATGTTCAACCCAGCCTGCGAAAAGCTATTCGGCTACACGGTGCGGACGGCCGCCAACGGGCGCGAGGCGCTCGACACGCTCGAAAAAGGCGACAAGCCGGATTTGCTGTTCACCGACATCGTGATGCCGGGTGGCGTCAGCGGATGGGACCTGGCCGAGGAAGCACAGCGACGCTATCCCTCGCTCAAGGTGCTGTTGACCTCGGGCTATCCGATGGAAAGCCTCGCCACCCACCACAAGCATGAATCCGGTGCCACGTTGCTCAACAAGCCTTATCGCAAGGCCGACATCGCCGCGCGGCTGCGCGAGGTGCTGGATGCGGAGGCGTAAGTTTGCACATGCGGTCGATTTTCTGGAGATATGGCCGCACGGGGCCGAGGCCGAGATGCGGAATGGCGTCACGGGAATTGGTTGGAATGATCATAATTGGGCCCGGACCCTAGGCCATTCGCCGTCCTGCGTTCCGGTCTTCGCGGCCATGAGCGTAGGGCCGGCCAGAGCGGCGGCGCTTGGCATTCCACCCTTGTTTATGCCCATCGCCATTGAAGGTTTTCTCCGGGCGCGCGTCGCCGGGATTCATCAAACGATAAATCGCCCGCCATTTTGCGTTGTCGTTCGGCGTCACGAAGCTGATCGCTTTGCCGCTCGCGCCCACACGGGCGGTACGTCCAATACGATGAATATAATCTTCCGGGCATTGCGGCAGATCGTAATTAATCACGGTTTCGATATGCGGCACATCGAGCCCCCGCGCGGCGACATCGGTCGCCACCAGCACCTGAAACTTCTTGTCGCGGAACCCCTGAATGACTCTGTCGCGGCGGGATTGGCGCAAATCGCCGTGAATGGCCTCGGCGCGATAATTTTTCTTTACGAGGCGATCGGCCAGCTTTTCGGTTCCATATTTTGTTTTGACGAAAATGATGACCGAGCCTTTTGCATCGACCAGCGCCTTCAACAGATGGGCGCCCTTTTCGGCATCCGATGTTTGAACAAGTTCCTGGCGGATGTTCGGGGCGGCAGCGATTGTAGAGCCAACGCTTACACGTTCGGGATTTTTCAGGTATTTGCCGGTGAGCCGAACGATGCCTTGCGGCAACGTTGCCGAGAACAGCATGGTTTGCCGCTCTTTGGGCATATACGCCAATATCCGGTCGATCTGGACGCCGAACCCCATGTCGAGCATCCGGTCCGTCTCATCGAGTACAAGAAAACGGGTGTTGCCTAGCTTGACGCTGCCGCGTTGCAAATGGTCGTTGATGCGCCCCGGCGTTCCAACCATCAGGCGCGGACGCGCCTGCAACTGGCGCAACTGCCGCGGCATAGGTTCGCCGCCGATCAGAAGGGCCGTTTTGATGTCGGGAACCGGGATCAGTTGCTGCATGGCGGCCATCACTTGCGCCGCCAGTTCACGCGTTGGCGTCATCACGAGGGCCGAAGCCCCCGGATGCTCCATGAGCTTGGCAATAAGCGGGATGCCAAACGCGCCCGTCTTGCCGGTTCCGGTCTGCGCGGAACCAAGAATATCGCGCCCTTCAAGCGCAAAAGGGATGGCCTTGGCCTGAATGGGTGTCGGCTGCTGAAACCGCATGCGGGCGAGCGACTGCAAAAGCCTGGGCGGCAGGCCAAAGCCGGAAAAATCTAATGTCATGGTCGGAGTCCTTCCGTCCTTGCCGGCTTTGCCGCCGGCAAGGAACGAAGCCTGGTGTTTCCAAATGGTGGTTAAGCCGCGGCGTCAATCAGTTGCAGGTTGACCGCCGAGCTCTTGCCGTTTTGCGCGGCCAGTTCGTAGCTTACGCGTTGGCCTTCCCGCAGATCGCTTAATCCCGCGCGTTCGAGCGCGCTGATGTGGACGAATACGTCAGAGCCCCCGTCTGCCGGCTGGATAAATCCGAAACCTTTTTTTCCGTTAAACCACTTAACCGTACCGTTTGCCATTTTCGTTTCCTTTACGTTTGCCGTCACCGCCGTCACGTCGACAGCGGTTTATGAGCGTAGCCGTCCGATCCTTCCACCAGTGGAAGGAGCAGAGAGAGCTCTTCGACAAACGCAGGAAAAAGGCGGCTTTTAAGCCACGAACTTGTTAAGCGCGTTTTGGGCGCCTGCCCATCCTCATCAGACGGGCCATAGCAGAAGCGAGAGCTGTTTCTAAACTCGGGAAATGCAATAACAGTTTTCCGGGTATGAAAGCAATTATGAAACGTGGGCGGCCATGCCGCCCCTTCGACAACCCCATGGCATTGTTGTATAATTTTCATGAATTGGTAGCAGCGGAGGGATTTGAACCCCCGACCAAGGGATTATGATTCCCCTGCTCTACCGCTGAGCTACGCTGCCACCGGAAGGTGACAAATAGGCAGATGGAGGATCGGAGTCAACATTGTGCAGATGCGAAGGCTAAATGCTGCGCCCATGCCACAGACGAGGAAAAATTTCAAAAATCTATTGCAAGCATAATCCAACGCCCTAGTTTAGCCACCATCGGTTGGTAGATTATATCGCGCCATGAAACATAAAAACTCGAACGAGGAGGCCAAAAAACATGACCGACCACGCTCAAAAGGATGAGGAAATCCCTTCTGTGGCCGAACGATCGCATCAGGATTTAGCAGGCAAGATTGGCGCTATCGCGGAAGATTTACGCCAGCACACGCAGGGCCCCGCCCGTCCATGGCATAAAGCGCTGGATAAGAGCGCAACTATCTGGAAGAGGCATGCCGCCGACGATCATGGCCTTAGGGATTTGGCTGTTGAAGTGCGTCAGTTACGCGCTCGGTCAACTTCCGCCGCTCTTCAGTCGCCGGCGGCCGCATAATTTTTACTTTGCAATAATCCACCCGCCACCCAAGACACGCTCGCCCTGATAGATAACGCCGGCCTGCCCCGGCGCGATGCCGAAGGCCGGTTCAGTCAGGGTTATGGCACCGCATGAGCCGTCGCGGCGGAAAAAGGCTGGCATTGGCGTTTGGGTCGAGCGCAGACGCACATCAACTTCCATATCGGCGCTTTCGCCATCGTTTCCGCCGCCTTCATCCGCCCTCGCGCCGAGCCAATTGATTTCGCGCAGCGCCACTTTGGTTTGCGCCAAAGCCTCCTTCGGCCCCACCACCACTTCCTTCCGCGCGGCGTCGAGGCGCAGGACGTAAAGCGGCGCATTGGTTTCGCCGCCGCGCGTGCCGAGATCGAGGCCGCGCCTTTGCCCGACGGTAAAATGGATGATGCCGTCGTGGCGGCCTAAAACATGGCCCTTCTCATCGACGATGTTGCCCGGCTCGATGGCGCCGGGCCGCAATTTGCCGACCACGCTGGCGTAATCGCCATCCGGCACGAAGCAGATGTCCTGGCTGTCGGGCTTTTGCGCGACCGGTAAATTGAAACGATTGGCAAGGTCGCGGGTTTCTTGCTTGCCGAGATCGCCGAGCGGAAAACGCAAATAATCGAGTTGCTCCTTCGTGGTGGCGAAGAGGAAATAGCTTTGGTCGCGGCTCGCGTCCTTGGCGCGATGCAATTCGGGCCCGTCTTTGCCCATCACGCGGCGCACATAATGGCCGGTGGCGAGAGCTTCGGCGCCGAGATCCTTCGCCACCTTCATCAAATCGCGGAACTTGACGCTCTGGTTGCAGCGCACGCAGGGAATCGGCGTCTCGCCGCGCAGATAGCCATCGGCGAAATCATCGATCACGCTCGCGGCAAATTTGCTTTCGTAATCGAGGACGTAATGGGGAATGCCGATCTGCTCGGCGACGCGGTGAGCGTCGTAAATATCCTGCCCGGCGCAGCAGGCGCCTTTGCGCCCGACCGCCGCGCCGTGGTCGTAAAGCTGCAGCGTGACGCCGACCACATCATAGCCTTCCGAGGCCAAAAGCGCGGCCGTGACGGAACTATCGACGCCGCCCGACATGGCGACGACGATGCGGGTTTCTTCCGGCGGCTTGGCGAAGCCGAGGGTATTTGTAGGCCTTGGGCCGATCATATTCATGCCGGCACCATAGGAAATCCGGCACCCTGCCCGCAAGCCCGGCGAAGCAGGCGTTAACTATACCTGCGCGCGCAGCATCCAGATGACCTTGTCGTGCGCGCGCAACCGCTCGATCATAAGGTCTTCGCTGGCGCTGTCTTCGATCTCGTTGGCGAAGGCGCGAGCTTCCTCGATACGCACGCGGACCTGCTCGTGCGATTTCAGGAGGTCTTGAAGCATTGCCTTGGCCGCCGGCGGCTTGTCGCCCGCTTCCTTGACGGCGGTGTGCATGTGGAATGCCTGTGTGCTGCCGGGCGCGTAAATACCCAGCGCGCGGATGCGCTCGGCGATGGTATCGACCGCCTCGAACAACGCCGTGTACTGCTCGTTGAACAGGGCGTGCAATTGTGGAAACAACGACCCGGTTACGTTCCAGTGATAGCCGTGCGTCTTGATCATCAGCAGGTAGGTGTCGCTGACCACGTTCAAGAGATGCTTGG
>DATKSH010000010.1:0-2382 GCA_035531735.1 Alphaproteobacteria bacterium | reverse complement strand
ACAAGATCGATCAGGCCGTGCATGTGTTCGATACGCCGGAGCATTGCGCCGATATCGGCCTCGATCCCGGGGAGAACGTGGCGCTGGCCCACAAGGAGGGATGCGATCTCTGCAATCATACGGGCTTCCTCGGCCGGACGCTGGCGCTCGAAGCCATGTTCCCGCCGGAGGATCAGGCCAGCCGCCGGGCGATCACCGAAATGATGGTGTCCAACGTGACCTCGTCGGTGGTCGATGTGCCCGGTACCATCTATATTCCGCGCCGCGCCTCGATCGTCGATCTGATCCGGCGCAATGCCGTGGACGCCAATATGGGTGCCTCGCTGCTGGTCGAGGAAGCGGCGACCCGGACCGGCCATATGCGCTAGGGGGGGGGGCTATGAAACTTTACCACGCCCGCTTCGCCAGCCCCCTGCCGGGCGGCCGCGTCGCCATCCGGGAAGAGGATTTTTACCTGCCCGATATCACCACCGTGCGCCGCACCCTGCGCAACAAGGGCCTGTGGCCGATCACCATCCGCGAGCAGAGGCCGCCGTTGCTCGAATGGATGAACGTGCGCTCGCGCAACTGGCAATTGCAGCTTTTGCGCGCCCTGCGTTTTCAAAGCGCGACCGCCTCGGCCGGCACCGCGCTTTTGAACATCATCGAAGGCGAAAACGACCCGCGCCGACGGCTTGCCTTCCTGCCGACCCGCACGGTCCTCAAAGGCGGCGGCTCGTTTTCCGAAGCTTTGCGCGCCTTGCGCCTGATGGATGCCGCCACCATGGCGATCATCACCGCCGGCGAGCGCGCCGGCGATTTGAAGGGCGTGATCCAGCATGCGATCGAGCATACCGAGGAAAAAGGCAAGCAGAACAAGACCGTAATCGCCGCCTTAAGCTGGCTGTCGTTCGATATTTTCAACGTGGTCGGCGCCGTGTGGGGCGCGCAGTTCGGTTTTATTCCCTACCTCAAGAAGCAGGGCACCAAAAGCACAGATCCCAAGGCCATCGAGCAATTCCATCACGCCATCAAACTGGCCTCGGCCATCAACATGACGCTCCTGGTACTGATTAGCGCCGCCTTGCTGGGCGGCGCCGCGCTGGTGATCCTTTACTGGGCCAACCGGCACAAGCCCGATCACTTCGCCGCGCGTTTCATGATGAGGGCGCCGATCTTCTCCAGTTACATACGCAACGTCGCCATGCAGGATAGCTGCAAGCTGATCACCCGGCTTTTGCGCGGCAAGGTGCCGCTAACCGAGGCGATCGACATCATCAAGGAAGGCACCTACGAGCCGGCCACCTATGCTTATTGGTCGGAAAGCAAAAGCCGCCTGATGGCCGGCGTCGAGCCGGCGCGAGCCTTGTCGCGCTGGCCGCTCCTGAAGGCCGAGCGCGACCAGATCGTCACCATCCAGTCGGTCGATCAATTGGCCGAGGTTTACGAAGCCATCGCATCCGAGCGCCAGTTGATGGCCAAGTCCGACCAGCGGCGCCTCTCGATTCTCGGCATCGTCACCATGATGACCTTGTCGGGCGCCACGGTATTGACCATGATCTACCTGCTGATGATCCAGAACCAGAGCTTCCTTAACAGCCTTCACAGTTTGCGAGGCGGCGGTTGATGCTGAGCGAGGCTTTCAAAAAAGGCGCGCGCCGTTTCGGCATCGACGTCGAGCGGCTGTTCAAGCCGAAGCCGGACGGCGAGGACGCGTCCGTGCCGGCGACGCCGGCCGAAGACGCTATCGTCAAGGAGACCATGGCCAGTTCGCTGGCCAAGATCCTCACCAGCGGGATCGGCGTGGTTGGCGAATTTTATTTTCCGGTCGAGCTGACCGGAGGCAGTTGCCCGCGCGTCGTCGGCGAAGAGGAAGAGATCGTGTGGAACGCCGCCGCCGAAGCGTGCGATAGCGAGCGCATCCATGTGGTGTGGCAGGCGATCGACAACCGTATCTGGTACCTGGCCGTGCGCTCGGCCGAGATGGCCTCGCATCCCAACAGTTGGTGCCCGTTCGGCTCGCTCCTGCCCGGCATGAAAGACGCCCAGCCGGCGCCGATTTGCTATACCTACTACAGCGACGAAGCCGCCACCATGATGACGGTCACGGCCGACGGGCTGCAAATCCATCGCGGCATGTCCTCGGTGGTGCGGGCCAAGGCCGAGCGCACCGCCCGCGAACTGAACGACGCCCCGATCGTCGAGCTGGTGCCCGACCGCATCGTCAAATTGACGCCGGCGCCGTGGTATTCGCTGTCGCTATTCGAAGATCGCGCGCGGCGCATCCTCGCTGCCGTTTCGGTGTTCATCGCCCTCGGCATCGCCGGGGTGGCCTTCGTGGTGTGGCTTTTGGCGACCATGGTCATCATCGCCAACCACCAAACGCTGGCCGGCGCCGAGGAG
>DATKSH010000009.1:0-14846 GCA_035531735.1 Alphaproteobacteria bacterium | reverse complement strand
TTCGAGCTGGATGAACGACTCGATCGGCTGGCGCAAGGCCACAAGGGTGGCGGCAAGGACTTCGTCGAGAAGGGAAATCATAGCTGCTAGGTGCTGGTTACTAGGTGCTAGGAAGACTGAGGCGAGGCTAGCGAACAATTGTTAACAATTGTTCTCCGGGCTTCCTAACCCTAACGCCAATTGTTAACGGAATAGCTGGCACCTAGCACCTAGCACCTAGCACCTAGCACCTAGCCACTAGCAACTAGCAACTAGCAACTAGCAACTAGCAACTAACCCTGTCCTTCCGCCGGCGCTTCCACACCCTGCACCGCCCTGAACATCTCCCCCCATGTCTCGACCGGCAGCTTGCCATAGGGCCCTGCGGGCGAGCGCCAGTAATCGACCATGTGGGAAAATTCGTTGACGTCGCCCTCGGGGCGCCGCACGACATGCCGGTCGAGCGGCAACAGGCGAATGCCCTCAAGGGCCGCCGGCGCGCGGGCGTATTCGTTGTCCTCCAGCGATTCGTAGAGGACGGTAGCCAGCATCAAGGGATCGTCCGAGCCGATGCGCTTCTTGGCCTCCTGCCGGCGCGCGAGAAGGGCGTCGCGCGCGCGCGCGGCGGCGGCGGCCAGCGGCTGGTCGTTGCCGCCGAGCGCCACATAGGCCGCGCGCATGATATGATTAAGCTCGGCCTGCGCGATTTCCGGCAACCAGGCAAGGACGCCGGAACCGTAAAGCCCGGCGCGGTCGAGCAGCAGGCATTGCTCGCAAAAACCGCAGGCAGTGACGAAGGAATCCCCGCCGGCGCCGGCATAAGGCACGGCATGCTGGTATTTAAGGGCGCGGAAACCGCAGAAGCGGCAGGCATAATCGTCGCGCTCCAGCGTTTTCTGGATCTGCGCGCGGCGCTTGTTGCGATCGGAAGAAAGGGCATTCTCGGCGTCAGATGCACGTCTGACGCCGAGAACGATAGGGAGGAAACTCACGGTTACTGAATGGTGCCGAGAGTCTGCGACGTGGCCGGGTTGGAACCGATCGCCAGCGTGTTGTTGAGCCACTGGCCGAAGGCCGGCAGCGCGATCAGCGCCGCACCCGCGCCGATACGGCCGAGGCCGTGTCCGAGCGGATTTTGCACCGGCTGTTCCGCATGCGCCTTGAGCTTAAGCGCGCCGGCGCCGATCAGGGCCGCGCCGCCGATGTAAAACAGGCCGGCGACGATGTTCGGGATGTTGAGCAGGCCGGTATGGACGACGGTGACGCTCTGCGCCAGGTCCTGAGCGATGGCCGCGCCGGGGATCGACATGGTCGCCGCCGCAACGCCCGCCATCAGCAGGCCCTGTAAATAGTTTCGTGTAACAGTGTCTTTCTTCATGGTAGTCCCCTCCTCTATCGGTGGCATTTGCGTAAATTTTTAATGGTATGCAATTATCTAAAACTTTAGATGACGTCCATTAAAAAAGGTTTAATTTCTTGCTCCTTATCTTTACGTTCTTTGCCGCTTCCGTCAAATAGTTTTGTAACCTTGTCCGCCGGCTGTCTTTTATTGCCGCATGCCAAAAAAAGGCAATATCACGAAAGAAACCCGGTGCCAAACGTATGGTCGAGTACCTCAAGAAATCCGTAAATATTGATCGCCAGCACCCCGCCGATGATGTGGGTAAAGCCCTGCACCATGGTGGCCTGCCCGACCCCCTCGACCGCGTTCTTGACGATCAGCCAGCCGCGCACGAAGGCGATCAGGCCGATCAACTGGAAGAAGGTCAGGGCAGCGATAATAGCGGTGGTGAATTCGGAACTGGCGTTGAGGGTGGTAACGGCGTTCCAGCCGAGAACGTCGCTTGAGGGATTGATGAAATTGGAGCCGAACAGGGTCGCCATGATGACGCCGAGGCTCTGGCCGACGGTAACCAGCACCGCGCCGACCAAGAGATTGACGAGAATGACGGGGATCGAATGGGCGCGCGGATCGGTGCCGAACTTGGAGGCCTTGACGAGGCCGCGGAAAATCAGGAACAGGCCGAAGGTGACGGCGCCGACCGACATCATCCAGGTGAACGGGTCCTTGACGTTGTAAACCAGGTTGACCATCAACTGGCTGAGCGTGACGCTGCTGCCGGTGGCCGGCACCATGACGTTGCCGCAGAAAGTGAGGCCGCCCGCGCCCTGATAACCGTAAAGCGAATCGATCAGCCAGCCGGTCATGCTGGGCAGGAACAAAAGCCCCGCGCCGCCGCCCATCCGCGCCAGGGCCTGATGCAAGGGCGGCTGCTTGGGATTTTCCATATGATCCTTGAGCCCGATCAGGCCATAGCCGATCAGGATCGCGCCGGCGATATAGGCGATACCGCTGATGATGTTGGAAACGCTGAACCCGTAGCCGCCGCCAACCTCGTTGCTCACATTGCAAATGACTTCGCCGAGCGTCCAGCTTTGCGCCAGCGCCGGCGCGGCGAAGCCGCACACCAGCGCGGCAATCAGGACGGCGGCGAAAGCCCCGCGCGCGGCGCGCGGGCGGGCGAAAAAGGAACGGGAAGCGGTGCTTTTCATGTCATCCCAGTATCGCGCAAAAGCTTTAAAAATCATCGGCCAAGCCGATCGCAACAAATAATCTCAATTACCGTCTATCGGCCGATTGTTGCGGCGTAAAGCTTAAAAAGCCTTTAATTATCCCTTTTTCATATGTTTTTTCAAGCCATTGGAAAGGCCGGTAGTGTCTCGGTTTCCCCGGAGGCGTCATGCCCGGCCCCCCGCCTGCGCGGGGGCAGGCTTGTGCCGGGCATCCACGTTTTTCTTGCTTTAAGACGTAGATGGCCGGGCCGAGCCCGGCCATGACGCAAGAGGATAGTTTTAGCTAAACTGAGACACTACCGAAAGGCCGCTCAGCGCACGTCGCCGCGCGCGCCTTCGATCATCCAATGGCCGCCGATCCCTTCGCGGATCGCCAGCACCTTGCCGATGCCGGGTAAATCGTCGCCGACCTTGACGTGGCGTAGTTCCGGCGCGGTGGCGCCGGCGGAAACCCACGCCTCGCCCGGCGTCGCCGCCCGCAGCACCCAGCCATGCGCCGGTGCGGCGCTCTCTTTGACCGTGGTCGTTTCGTGCCTGACGCTTTTGTGCGTTTCCTTGCGCGCGGAACGGCGGGTCGTTTCATGTTCCTGCGCGCGGCGCATGACGCGCCGATGCACGGCACGATGCGGCACGCTCGCCGTATGTTCCGTCACGCCCGCATGTTCCCTTTGGTCATGTTCGAGCTTCAGCAACTCCTGCCGAAGCTTGTTGAGTTCCGCGCCGAGGCCGGGGTTGGCCGCCATCGTACCGCTCAACCGGTCGAGCTGCGCGCTGACATGGTCGAGCTGCTTTTGCACATCGTCCACCCGCGCGCCGAGCGCCGCGACCGAAGCGGCGGCGTGCGCCGCGTTCTCCCCCGCCGCCGGCTTGGCGGCGGCCGTGACGGCGACGGTCATCGCCGGCGTGGAAGAGGATGACGGCGACGGCAAGGCAGGCGACACCGATGCCGCCGGCGCGGCCGATTCTTTTTCTTCGGCGGCGGCGGTTGGCTTCGGCGGCGTAAAGGACGTGGTCGGCGCCACCGGCATGGGCGCGGCCGCCGTCATTTGCGTGGGCGCGGGCGGCGGCGGCGGCGCGCCGTGGGCCGGTTCGTAAAGCGATTTCATATCGACGGCCGGCGCCGAAGCAACGGCGGCGGATTTGGAGGCCGGCATGGCCGGCCGGGTAGGCATTTTCAGGGCCGCCGCCATCGGCGAGGGCGGCGGCGCGGGCGGCGCGCCGCCGAATTGCCACCACGCCATGGCGCCGAGAAAAATCAGCCCGCCGACCGCGACCGCGACCGGCAGCATCATCGATTTGCGGCCCGGCGGCGGCGCGGCGACGGCCTCGTCGCCGGCGGCGGCTTCGGATTCCTGCGAGGCGGTCGCGCCCTGCTCGAACGCTTCCGCATCCTCGAACGGCGGCTGGTCGTCGTGCCATTGGCCGGATTCGGGATGGGTTTCGGGATCGTGATCGGCGGGCTGGCCGCCTTGCTCGCCGCCTGGGGAATCGCTGCCATACTGATCCGTCATCGCCAAGCTCCTGCGTTGCTTCCGCCGCATGGCGGAAAGGGAACGCGCCAGATGCGCTTACTGTGATGCGCCTACTTTAGTGACCAAAGCTGGTGGTGCCAATAGTCGTCGGCGTGCCGACCACCGGCGCGGCGGAAACCGGCTGTTGCGGCGTCATGGCGCCCGGATAGGAAACATTGGCCGGCTCCTGCCCGTAAGCGCCGGCATAGCCGTTATAACCGGGATAACCGGCAACGCCCGGATAAGCCGGATAACCGCCTTGCGGCACCGGCGCGCCATAACCATTGGCCCCATAACCATTGGCGCCATAGCCACCCGGATAATAACCCGGCGGATAGCCGCCATAAGGCACGCCATAGGGTGCCTGTTGGGGATTTTGGTCGGTCGCCGAGGTGATAAAGAAAAAGCCGATCGGCGTGCCGGCCGCGACTTTCACCAGTGTATGGGTTTGGTTGGCCTGGTTCTGGAAAAATTGTCCCATGGTCTGGGCCGCCTGGCTCAAGCCGAGAAACATGCCCTGATCGATGCCCTTGCCCGATTGCTGGACGATGGTGGTGGTGCCGTTGGTGACGACCGAGGAACTGCCTTGCGAGAGGGCCGAGCCGAGCCCCTGCAAAAAGCCGGCGGCGGCCGGCAACACCACGCGCGTGAAATAGCGTGGATCGACCTCGGTCGCCATGCCGCCGAGCGTGGTGTCGGGATCGAGGGCGATGGCGTTGACGCTGTAATCCTTGCCTTTGTAATTGACGAGCCCGAAGGTCAGGACGTCATAGTCGTTGATGGTCTTGAAAGTGCCGGTCGCGCGCCCGCCGGCGAAGGGGCCCGAAAGGATCTGCGCGAGGATCGGGCCCGGCACATCGGAATTGGCCTCGGTCAAAAGCTGGGCATAGCTGACGGTGCCGGCCGGCACCACCACCTTGGCCGTCCCGCTCGCCACCGGCGGCGCACTGGCGGCACCGGCGGCACCGGCAGCACCGGCTTCGCCCGCCTTGCCTTCCTTGGCTTCTTTTTCTTTCGACACCGTCACGTCCTTGACGCCTTCGGGCTTCCAGCTATCGGTCAGCTTTTCCATCTCGCGCTGCATGGCCTGCGCCAGCGTGTCGTCGAACGGCTTCGGCTGTTGCGGCGGTTGCTGCGGCTGCGCCTCCTTTTGCTGGACCTGGGTCAGTTGCTGCTTGAGGCGCTCGGTTTCAAGCCGCAATTCGTTGAGCTGGTCGTTCTGCGCGCCGCCGCCGCCCATCTCGCTGTTGTTGGCATTGCCGATGGGGGTCGGGATCGCGCTGCCGCCCGACTGGATCGCCTGCTGGGCGCGCTGGGCATTGGCTTCCTTGGTCTGCTGGTTGAAATAAGGCGAGGCCGCGCCGCCGGGCGCTTCGTGAATATCCGGCGGGCGCGGCAAATGCGCGTTGTTGGCGGTCTGGGTCGGGCCGGAAAAAAGCCCGAGGCTGGCGGCAATGATGCCGCCGATCACGGTCATGAGGACGATCAGCTTGAACAGGGGGCGCGTGCGCCACGCCTCGGCCAAATTGCCCATCATGCCGCGCGGCGGCTCGTGCTGCTCCTCGCCGGGCTCCGGCTGATCGAATTCTTCAAGGTTGTTGGTCATTTTCGTCTTCCCGCTCTATGCGCGCGCGCACCATGGCGCCGTTCTCGGACATCAAAAGCACCGGCGCTTCGCCGATCTCGTAAACCGTGGTGCCGTCCATCGCCGCCACGCTGGCGTTCCAGGCCGGCGACAAAAGGGTAAGCGGCGTGCGCACATAGACATGGTCGCCGAGTTCCCACGCCTTGGTGCGCGGATCGACGCCATTGACCTTGAGGCGCTTGGCGCCGGCCGGCGGCGTGTCGTCGAGGATCATGACGATGTTCTGGTCGCCGGCTTCGAGGCGCGGGCGCGAAATCAGCGGCACCTTGGCGTTGGGGCCGAGCGCCGGCACCCGCGCGTCATAGCGCAAATCGACCTCGGGCCCGCCGGCCTTGAGGCGGAAGATAATCGGCGTCGAGAGTTGCTTCAGGACCAGCGACAAATCGCCCTCGGCAAAGCGCGTCAGCGGCATCACCCGCACGACATGGGTGCTGGCCGCGGTCGGCGATACTTCGAAATTGCCGCCGACAGCAGCGTCCAAAATCGGCCACGGTGCGCCGGTCGCATCGACCAGCGTGATGGTCGTGACGTAACCGGCGGCGAGATCGATTTCCGGCGCGTTGACGCCCGGCGACAGCGATAAAGTCACCAGCTTGACCTTGCCCTTGGGCGGGCCGGATGAAGGCGGCACCGCCGCCTGCTGGCTCTGTTCGAGACGGCGCATGAAGCCGTGAATCTGCCCCGGCGACAGCGGCAACAACCCATTGGTCGCGCGGCTGTAGGATTCGCGATTGTGCTTTTCTTCCTCCGCCTGATGCTCGGCCTCGGCTTCCATGGCGGCTTCCTCGGCCTGCTGGGCCAAAAGCCGCGCTTCGTTGGGATTGGTGGAGGTGCCGGCCAGCGCGTTCGCCGAAGGCGGCGGCGGAATCGCCATGCCGTTTTCCAGTTGGGTATTCGAAACCGGCGGGATCGCCGGCATGGCGCCGGTTTTCGGAATCGTCCCGGGCTGAAGCGCCAGCGTCGATCCCGGTTGGGAGGAGGAGGATGAGAACGCAGGCGGGCTCGCCGCGGGCGCGGCCGCGCCGTCGGCGGCAAACGCACAAGGGCCCAAAGCCGGCATCAGCACCAAGGCGGCGGCAAGGATGCCGGCCCGTCTCATCATGCCGGAAAGATGTCTAGGTATATTCGCCAAACCCATCCCCGAATCGGATTCGCCATCATGCGACCAACCCTAGCCTTTCAGCAAATCAAAGTTAATAGGGGGTTTATGGGTTGGGAAAAGGCCGCGAAACCGGGTTGCACGGAAGACACGGCGAATCGTTCCGGTATCGCCCTTGTCGCCCAAGTCCCATCGGCCCTCACGACCAGTTCTTGACCGCGATGCCGGCGGGATTCTGCTCCGGCCATACCCGCACGATGGTGAGGGTAATGATGGCATGGTCGCGGCGGGTGACGTTGTTGTTGGTGGCGTAGGTCATCACCACCGGCACCTGCACCTTCCATTGATAGATACCGTCCTTGTTGACGCCCTCGGCGATCACCACGGAAGCGTCCGACGGCACCGTGGTCAGAACCAGTTGATTGTGCCGAAAGCTCTGGCCGATCTTCTCGTTGAAGAAGGCGGCGACGAAGCTGTCCCAGCCGTCCGAGGTGAAGCGCGGCTTCTGGGCCAGGAGCTTTTTGTTAAAATCGCCGAAGCCGATGGTGAGGATTTGGGTGACGCCGGAGGTGGCCCACGACAACACCGCGCGGTCGGTCAAATTCGGCATGTCGAGCGCGACCAGCGGCGACGCATGGCCGGCGGGATTGAGGGCCGCGTATTGATAAATCGGCTGGTAAACCGGCATGGTGAAGACCAAAAAGACCGCGAGGGCCGCCATCGCCACCGTCTGCGCGAACAAGGTCCGCAACTGACGCCGATGGCGCCGCATCTCGCCCGCTTCGTCCGGCAGCTGGTCGGCCAGCACCATCTCGCCGGCCAAAAAGCCGGCCTTGGGCCGGGCGCGGGGAATGGCCGACGGTTTCGCCGGCGGCGGCTTGGCTTTTGCCGGCTTGGCGGGCGGCGGCGGCTTGGCGCTCATTGATTGCCCGTGTTGACGACCACCCATTGCTGGATGCTGATGCCGTCCGGATTCTGCAAGGTCGACACCCGCACGATCTGCAGCAAAAGCGTGGCGCCGATCGGCGAGGGCGGCTGGTCGCCGTCGAACTTGATGGTGACCGGGAAGCGCAAATACCATGTGTAAACGCCGTTCTCGACCCGGCTGTCGGTGATTTCGGGCGCCGCGTCGACCGCGAGCGACACCACCAGTTTCCTGGCCTGCACCGCCTCGATGACGTTGGCCTCCTTGAGCGCCTTGGTGAAGCTGTCCCAGCCGGTCGGCGTGAAATCGGCCGAGGCGTCCTGCAACCGGTCGCGGAAATCGCTGTAATCGAACTGCATGACGGTGCGCGCCTTTTGCGCCGCCCAGGTGATGACGTCGGCCGACGAGCGATAGGGCTCGCCGAGCGGCACGATATTGATGATGCGGCCGTCGGAAGTGGTGGCGAAATAAACGTGGCGAGTCTGGATCGAAAACATAAGGCTGACGATGGCGGCGATCAGCAGCACGATCACCGCGCTTTGCAACAGGCTGAGCCGCAGCAGCAAGCGATAGCCGTCGCGGTAAAACGCGTTGCGGTTGAGGACGGTGGCGACGGCGTCTTTCAGGGCCATGGCATGTCTCTCAGGTTTCCGCCGAGGTAAAATCGAAATCCGGCAACCGGCTGGCGGATTCGTATTCGGACGAGCCCTTGCAAGTGGGGCAAATGCGGTTATGCCGTCCCAGCGACTGGAACGTGCCGAGGCACATCAGGCAAATGCGCGCCGAGGTTTGCGCCGAAACCTCGGCCGCTTCGGCATGGCGCGCGGCGCGGGTGGCGGCGCGCACGGCGTTCTCGGCTGGCGGCTGCTGATGTCCGGGCTTGCGGCCCGGCGCGAAGCGGCGCGGCAAGCCGAGACGTGCGGCGCGCGTCATGATGGCGGCGACCGAGCGGCCCAGCTCCTCGGCAATCGCCGCGGGCGGCTTGTTCTGCATCCACAGGTCGCGCAAAACCGCGTCCTGATCCTGCCAGCTCGGCAGGGCGGCGATCGGCGCGGCAGGATCCGGTGCGGCAGCGTCCGCCACGCCGGGCGTCGCCACGCCGGGATCGGCGCCGGAAATATCGGATGGACTCACGGGTTGAGGCCTTTCATGCAAATAAAGGCGGATGGGACGCGGCGCGCGGCACGGCAATACCTTCAAACGATTGGCGAAACTAATTCTCGATAGCCCAAAAATTACTCATATTTGATTAATGAACAAATTAATTTGGTGACAGTTTACTTTTTAATCTTTCTTAACTGCCTCTCAGCGGTTACAAAAAATTAAAAAGTAAACTGTCACCGAATTAATTTACTTTGGCTTTCGTTCCTGCCATGTTCGATGCATGCCTCGCATAGCCCGCCTTGTGGTTCCCGGTATTCCGCACCATGTCACTCAACGGGGCAATCGACGCGAAACCACCTTCTTCAAGGATAGCGATTACCGCCTCTATCGGCAGCTTCTCGGCGAAGCCGCCGCAAAGGCCGGCACCGATATCTGGGCTTACTGTCTGATGCCCAATCACGTGCATGTGATCGCCACACCAAAGGATCCGGACGGCCTGCGCCGCACCTTCGGCGATTTGCACCGGCGCTACACGGGCATCATCAACGCACGCCATGGCTGGACGGGTCATTTATGGCAAGCACGATTCGGCTCGGCGGCGATGAGCGAGGAGCACCTGAACGCCGCGATCCGCTATGTTTCGCTCAACCCTGTGCGCGCACATCTGGTCAAACAGGCGGAGGATTGGCCGTGGTCGAGCGTGCGCGCCCATTTCGCCGGCCGCGACGATGGCGTGGTCAAAACCGCCGCCGTGCTGGAGCGGGTTGGGCCGTTCGGCGCTTTTCTCGGCGATTCCTTTGACGAAACGGCGGCTTACGCGCCGCTGCGCCGCGCCGAAACCACCGGCCGGCCGCTCGGCGCGCGGGCATGGATCGAACGTCTGGAGCGCGATTTCGGTCGTCCGCTGCTGCCCCGCAAGCGCGGCCGCAAATATTTAATTCGAATTCGGTGACAGTTTACTTTTTACTGACCGAATTCACTTATCCCGAAAACTCAGCCTGTAATCATGCGTCCCCTCGCCGACGTCGATTTGCTGGAAACCCTCGGTCTGATAGCCGCGCGCTTCGCAATCGGTATCGCCTTTGATGCGGAACGGCTTGGTGTCGATGCAGAACATATATTTGCCTTCCCACGTATAGGCCGGCTGGCCCTTCTTCGGCGGCGCCAGCGCCAGCGCGTAATCGAAATAATAGCGCCGGGTCAAAGGCTGGCCGAACACGATGGCGCACTGGCCGGGATCGAGCCGCCACCAGCCTTGCGAACTCCATGCGTCGCCCTCACGAAAGCCGAGCGCCGCCTCGATCGCATGCGGCGTGCGGTTGCAAAACTGCATGGCGGCCCGTGCCGGCAGCGGCGTCAGGGCGGCGGCCAAAACCGCCATGCCGCCGGCCACGAACATCCCATAAAAGCCGGCCGGCCCCGCGGAACAACGCTTAAACATATGCGCCTCAAGGGGTTAATCTCTTGGCAAGGAAATACGGGTAACACATTCAAGCTGCTGGTTGCTAGGTGCTAGGTACTAGCGATTAGCGTCCTTGGTGGGAAATCCCTAAATCTTCGTTTGTCATTCCCTCCTCTAGCACCTAGCCACTAGCCACTAGCCACTCACATGACCACCCAAACCGGCGCCGACAGCCTCAAAACCCGCGCGACCCTCAGCGCCGCCGGAAAAACCTACGATTATTTCAGCCTCAAAGCGGCGGAAAAAAGCTTGGGCGATTTGTCGCGCCTGCCTTACAGCCTCAAAGTCCTCCTGGAAAACCTGCTGCGCTACGAAGACGGCCGCTCGGTCACGGTCGACGACATCAAGGCGCTCGGCGCGTGGCTCAAAAATAAAACCAGCGACACCGAGGTGGCCTATCGCCCGGCGCGCGTCTTGATGCAGGATTTCACCGGCGTTCCGGCCGTGGTCGATCTCGCCGCCATGCGCGAAGCGACCATTGCCCTTGGCGGCGACGCCAAAAGCATCAATCCGCTCTGCGCCGTCGATCTCGTCATCGATCATTCGGTGATGGTCGATAATTTCGGCCATGCCGATTCCTTCGCCAAGAACGTCGCCCGCGAGTTCGAACGCAACGGCGAGCGTTATTCCTTTTTGCGCTGGGGGCAAAAAGCGTTCGACAATTTCCGCGTGGTGCCGCCGGGAACCGGCATATGCCATCAGGTCAATCTCGAATATCTGGCGCAGGTGGTGTGGAGCGACAAGGATCAGAACGGAAAAGCCATCGCCTATCCCGACACCTGCGTCGGCACCGACAGCCACACGACCATGGTCAACGGCCTCGCCGTTTTGGGCTGGGGCGTCGGCGGCATCGAAGCCGAAGCCGCGATGCTCGGCCAGCCGGTTTCGATGCTGATCCCGGAAGTGGTCGGCTTTAAACTTACCGGCAAGCCCAAGGAAGGCACCACCGCGACCGACCTCGTCCTCACCGTCACGCAAATGCTGCGCAAAAAAGGCGTGGTCGGCAAATTCGTCGAGTTTTTCGGCCCCGGGCTCGACCATATGGCGCTCGCCGACCGCGCCACCGTCGCCAACATGGCGCCGGAATATGGCGCGACTTGCGGGTTGTTCCCGATCGACAAGGTGACCATCGATTACCTCAATTTCACCGGCCGCGATCCCGACCGCGTCGCGCTGGTCGAAGCCTATGCAAAAGCCCAAGGCATGTGGCGCGACGGCGCCGAGGCCGGCGGCGAAGACCCGGTTTTCACAGATACGCTCGAACTCGATCTCGGCTCGGTCGAACCCTCCATCGCCGGCCCGCGCCGGCCGCAGGATCGCGTGGCGTTGAAGGACGCGGCATCCGCCTTCGAAAAAGAACTGCCGACATTCAAGGTCGATGCGGCGGCGCGCGGAAAAGAAGTCGCCGTCAAGGGAAGCGATTATAAAATCAAGCAGGGCGCGGTCGTCATCGCCGCCATCACCTCCTGCACCAACACATCCAACCCCAGCGTCCTGTTGGCCGCCGGCCTCGTCGCCCGCAAGGCGCGCGCGAAAGGGCTCAAAACCAAGCCGTGGGTGAAAACCTCGCTGGCACCGGGATCGCAGGTCGTCACCGATTATCTCGCCAAGGCGGGATTGAACGCCGATCTCGACGCGCTCGGCTTTAATCTGGTCGGCTATGGCTGCACCACCTGCATCGGCAATTCGGGGCCGCTGCCCGATGCGATTTCCGCCGCCATTACCGAAGGCGATCTGTGCGTCGCCGCCGTTTTGTCCGGCAACCGCAATTTCGAAGGCCGCGTCAATCCCTTGACCAAGGCCAATTACCTCGCCTCGCCGCCCTTGGTAGTCGCCTATGCCCTCGCCGGCTCGATGACCATCGATCTGACAAAGGACGCTCTCGGCGCCGGCAGCGACGGCAAGCCGGTTTATCTCAAGGACATCTGGCCCTCGAACGCGGAAATTCAGGCGGCGATACGCGCGGCGCTGACGCCGGAAATGTTCCGTTCGCGCTACTCGAACGTGTTCGCCGGTCCCGCCGACTGGCAAAAAATCGAGACCGAAGCCAGCCTCACCTATCATTGGCAGGCGGATTCCACTTACGTCAAATTGCCGCCGCTATTCGAAAACATGCCGCGCGCGCCGCAACAGGTCGCCGACATCAAGGGCGCGCGCCTCTTGGGCCTGTTCGGCGATTCGATCACCACCGACCATATCTCGCCCGCCGGCAACATCAAGAAAGCCAGCCCCGCCGGCGAATATTTGATCGCCCATCATGTCGAGCCCTCGGAGTTTAATTCCTACGGCGCGCGGCGCGGCAATCATGAAGTCATGATGCGCGGCACCTTCGCCAATATCCGCATCAAGAACGAGCTGATGGGCGGGGCCGAAGGCGGCAACACCAAGCACTTCCCCGACGGCAAGGACATGCCGATTTACGACGCGGCGATGCTCTATCAGAAAGAAAAAACGCCGCTGATCGTCGTCGCCGGCAAGGAATACGGCACCGGCTCATCCCGCGACTGGGCGGCGAAAGGCACCGTTTTGCTCGGCGTGCGCGCGGTGATCGCCGAAAGTTTCGAGCGCATCCACCGTTCCAACCTCGTCGGCATGAGCGTGTTGCCGCTGGCGTTCAAGAACGGCATGACGCGGGCGGATTTGAAACTCACCGGCATGGAAACATTTGACATAACGGGCGTAGCCTCCGGCCTCAAGCCGCGCATGGACGTGACGCTCACCATCCGCCGCGCGGACGGCAAGACCGATACCGTCGCCCTCCTCTGCCGCATCGACACGCTCGACGAAGTCGAATACTACAAAAACGGCGGCATCCTCTCCTACGTCCTGCGCGATTTGATCAAGAAAGCGGCATAATTCGAATCAGGGCCGGGTCGAGAAAACTGCTTGCCATAAAAAGCGATGTCATTCCGCAAAATTTTCTTTCATCCGCGAAGCGGGCGAAAGAAAATTTGTGCGGAATCCCGTTTGGTATAAACTGAACGGGCAAATGGGATTCCGGACATGACCGAATTCGCCCCGCGCCTCGACATCCTGCCGCCGCCGCAACGGAAATTGTGGGACGAACTCGCGCAGGTGCCGGCGAGTTTCGTCCTCTACGGCGGCACCGCGCTCGCCCTTTATTTCGGCCACCGCCAGTCGGTCGATTTCGATTTCTTCGGCGACGCGGCGTTCGATCAGGACGCCTTGATGGCGAAAATCCCGTTTCTGGCGGCGGGAAAAATCATTCAGGAAGAACCCAACACGCTCAGCGTCATCGTCCGGCGCGGCGGCGCGGTCAAGTTGTCCTTCTTCGGCTTGCCGGCGATCAGGCATCTGCTGCCGCCCGTCACGGCGCTGGGCAACAATCTGCGCGTCGCCTCGCGGCTCGATCTCGCCGGCATGAAAGCGGCCGTCGTGCAAAAGCGCGCCGAGGCCAAGGATTACATCGACATCGACGCTCTGCTAGCGCACGGCATCGACCTGCCGACCGCGCTCACGGCGGCGGCCGCGATCTACGGCCCGTCTTTCAATCCGCAGATCACGCTCAAATCCCTGTCTTATTTCGGGGATGGGAATTTGAAGACGCTTCCCGGAGACATGAAGGACCGCCTTGCCGAAGCCGCGCGCGCGGTCGATCTCGACAAGCTTCCGGCTTTGGAGCAAGCGCGCTATACTGTCGAAGGCAAAAAAATATCGTGACCGCATGAAACCGATCCCGCTCAACGCCGAAACCGCCGCCGTCGCGCGCCGGGTGATCTGGTTCGAGGAACCGGCCAGGGCGCTGGCCGACCCGGTGCGCTTCATGGCTTATGCCATGACCTACGCGATGCACGAGGACATGAAAGCCGTCCGCCGCTACGTTTCGGACGAGGATTTCCGCGAAGCGCTCGAAAAGGCGCCACCCGGCATCATCGATCCGCGTTCATGGGCCTATTGGCATTCCAGAACGGGCCGTTTCCCGCCGCCCCCCCTGCCGGTGCGCCGCTTTCCCGGCGATTAACCGCCCGCCTTGCCGGCGCAAGGCAAACAAGTCTAATTTCGCGCGGGAGGGATTCGCATGACCGCCACCGCCAAACCCCCGAAATTCGCCGTCACTGAGGAGGAATTCGAAACCCTCCTCCATCGCTACACCCGCGATTTGCGCGAACTCGACCGCAAGGGGCGCTTCGATCCGGTGACGGGACGCGACGAGGAACTGGAGCAGATGACCCTGATCCTGCTCCAGCGCTTGCGTAAAAACGTGCTGCTGCTGGGCGGCGCCGGCGTCGGCAAGACCGCGCTCTTCGTCGGCCTCGCCCAATGGATCGAGCAAAACCGCGTGCCGGCGATGCTGAAGGACGCGCGCCTGATCGAACTCGACATGTCGATGATCGGCGCCGGCTCGCAAAACCGGGCCGATCTCGAAGGCCGCCTGATCCCGATCGTCAAGGCGGCGGCGGAACGCAACGCCGCGCGCCAAGGGCCGCCGATCCTGTTCGCCGTCGACGAGTTTCATCAGCTAATGACGGGTTTCAAGGGCTCGTCCTATGCCGGCATCGCCGATTTGCTCAAGCCCTACCTCACCG
>DATKSH010000008.1:0-2168 GCA_035531735.1 Alphaproteobacteria bacterium | reverse complement strand
TTTTTCAAGGTCGGGCGGAATCTCGCCACCACCAAAGGCAAGGTGGTGTTCCAGAACGAGTTGATCCAGTTGATCCAGTACGCGCCATTGACGCCGAACGCTCGGCGCGTACCGTTGCTCATTATGCCGCCGTGGATCAATAAATATTACATCCTCGATCTCGGCGAGAAGAAATCCTTCATCCGCTATCTGGTCGAGCAAGGCTTCACGGTCTTTTGCATCTCGTGGGTCAATCCGGACGCGCGCCATGCCGACATGAATTTCGAGGATTACATGGAGCTTGGCGCGCTGGCGGCCATGCGCGAGGTCAAACGCGCGACGGGTGAGGATCAAATCAACGTCCTCGGCTATTGCATCGGCGGCACGCTGCTGGCGACCGCGCTGGCTTATTTGAAAGCCGCGCCGCGCGCGGACTTGCCGGCGGTCACCAGCGCCACATTCCTCGTCACTCTCACGGATTTTTCCGATCCCGGCGATCTCGGCGTCTTCATGGACGAAGCGCAGATCGTGGCGATCGAGGAACGCATGAAAAAGCAGGGTTACCTGGAGGCGGAAGCGATGGCCACCACCTTCAACATGCTGCGCGCCAACGAACTGATCTGGTCGTTCGTCATCAACAACTATATGCTCGGCAAGGAACCGTTCCCGTTCGACATTCTTTACTGGAACGCGGATTCGACCAACCTCGCCGCCGCGATGGAAAGTTTTTATTTGCGCAAGATGTATCTCCAAAACAAATTGGTGCAGCCGGGTGGCGTCAGCATGAAAGGTGTGCCGATCGATTTACGCGTCATCGACACGCCGGCCTTTTTGCTTTCCACGCGCGAAGACCATATCGCACCGTGGCGCGCGACCTATGCCGCGACGCAACTCTATAAAGGCCCGGTGACGTTCGTTTTATCAGGCTCCGGCCATATCGCCGGCGTCGTCAATCCGCCGGCGGCGAAAAAATACAGCTATTTCACCAAGGACGGAACCTGCCCGCCGCAACCCGACGATTGGCTCAAGAATGCCGTCGCGCATGACGGATCGTGGTGGCCGGAATGGACCGTGTGGCTGGCTTCTTTCTCCGGCGACCAAATTCCCGCGCGCGACGTGAAAGACGGCATCGAAGACGCACCGGGGAGTTATGTGAAGGTGCGAGCGGTTTAAAAAAGCGCAAGAATGGGCGTCATCCCGGCGAAAGCCGGGATCCAGAGGAAATATCCATAAGTTCGTCGGCCCGCGTTTCGACTATTTTACCGGAAAATCAGTCTGGATCCCGGCTTTCGCCGGGATGACGCGCGGAGAGATATTCCCTCCCCAACTCCGCATATTGGCTCGCGCGCAAATCGAATTGGGCGAGGTCGGCGTCGGTGAGGTCGCGCAGATATTTGGCCGGCGTCCCAGCCCATAGCTGGCCCTTGGGGATCGTCTTGCCGGGCGTCAGCAAGCCGCCGGCCGCCAGCATCGCATGGCTTTCGATCACCGCACCATCCATCACGCCGGCCTGCATGCCGACGAAGGAATTGTCCTTAAGGGTGCAGGCATGCAAAAGCGCCATATGGCCGACCGTCACATCGTCGCCAATGATGGTGGGATAGCCGTCTTTGGGAATTTTGCTGGTGGCCGAGGCCGGCTGCTGGCCGCTGGCGGTATGGATGACGGTGCCGTCCTGAATGTTGGTGCGCGATCCTATGCGAATATAATTCACGTCGCCGCGCAACACGCAGCCGAACCAGACCGAGCTATCGGGGCCGATCTCGACATCGCCGATGATGACCGCGCCGGGCGCCACGAATGCGCGCGGGTCGATTTTCGGCGTGATGCCGCGGTAGGGAAGGATGAGGGGGGCGGAGAGGGGCATGAGTTGCTAGTGGCTAGGTGCTAGTTGCTAGCAGCCAGTAACTCATTGCCAATTGCAAATTTGAAGCAGATGGAAAGTTTCACCCGCTAGCAACTAGCAACCAGCACCTAGCAACTATCTCTTGCTGTACTGGAACCGTTTCCGCGCCTTGACGCGGCCGTATTTCTTGCGCTCGACCACGCGGGCATCGCGGCACAGGAATAATGCTTTCTTCAGCGGCCCGCGCAATTCGGGCTCGAAATAGGTCAGGGCCTTCGATATGCCGTGCTTGACCGCGCCCGCCTGCCCCGACAAGCCGCCGCCCATCACGGTGCATTCGACG
>DATKSH010000007.1:0-4001 GCA_035531735.1 Alphaproteobacteria bacterium | reverse complement strand
TATCGGCAGCGCCGCGCAACGGGCCTCGACCGAATTCACCGTCAAGGTCGACGAAGGCAAGGCCAAATTGTTCACCTTGTGGCGCAACCTGTGCATGATCGAAAATCAATGGAACGATTTTCGCAAGCATCACCGGCTGATGCACCCCGCCGATTATCCGCTGTCGCGCCTGTGGAGCTTCACGATCATCCTTGTTATCCTCGCCATCGAATCCATTTTGAACGGGAATTTTCTCGCCCACGGGCTCGAAACCGGCCTGATCGGCGGCGTCATCGAGGCGTTCGTGATCGCCGCTATCAATGTCTCGTTCGGCTATTTTCTTGGCGATTGCGTGGTGCGCTATTTGTTTCACCGCAGCTACCTCTTGCGCGCGCTGGCGCTGATCGAAGTGCCGGTCTCGGTCGGCATCGCCGTTTCGTTCAACCTCCTGGTCGGCCATTACCGCGATGCCCTGAACGGGCCGGACCCTCTGCATGCCTCGGCCATCGCTCTCAACAGCCTTGCCATGAATCCTTTTGTGTTGGCTTCCTTTCAATCATGGATGCTGTTCGCGATGGGGCTTTTTTTCTGCATGGTGGCGGCGCTCGACGGCTTCAAGATGGACGATCCCTATCCCGGTTATGGCAAGATCAGCCGCAAGCACGAGGAAATCACCCAGGAATACATGAACGAAAAGGCCAACATCATCGACGACCTCAACCACACGCGCGACCGGGCGCTCGAGTCCATACGCAACGCCCGCCAGAATTTGGCCGCGCGCCGGGCGGAACTCGCCGGCATCCTCGATCATCGCGACAAACTCATTCATCTGTTCGAAACGCACCGCGATTATTTGAACCGCGCGGCCAACGACCTGCTTGCGTTTTATCGCCGCACCAACGCGGAGGCGCGCACAGCGCCAGCCCCGCGCCATTTCGGCGACAGCTATGCGTTGCCGCCATCGCCGCTGCCCGCCCCGCCGCCGGCGGCCAACGCGGCGCGGCTCGAGGCCAATATCGAGGAAACCGACACAGCGCTTAAAAGCGCCATAAGCCAGGTCAATACCCGGTTCGAGGAAGCGATCAGGTCTTTCCACCAGGTGGGAGAGTTCGCCAGCGGAGACAGCGATGCAGCACGCGCCGCGGCACCCTAATCGCCGGGACAAAAAAGCGACGCAGGCGCGCAAGGCCGTCGCGGTGCTTTTTATACTGTCGCTGGTGGTGGCCGCGGTCGGCTATGCCTATTTGACCGGGCAAGCGGCCCTGCGCCCGCTCGACCCAAAAACGTTTTGCCCGACCGACGCCGAAGGGCCGAGCAGCGTCACGGCTATTTTGATCGACCGCACCGACACCTTCAGCCTCGTGCAACAGGCGGCGATCCGCGAACGTCTCAACGAATTGAAAGACCAGACCCCACGCTATGGCCTGATCGAGGTTTATGCGGTCGAACCCACGCAACAAAAGCTTTTGCAGCCCGAATTCACCATGTGCAACCCCGGCAAGGGAGAAAACATAAGCAAATGGACCGGCAATCCCCATCTGGTCGAGGAACGCTGGCAAAAGCTGTTCGCCACGCCGCTGCAAAGCCTGTTCGACACGATCCTGGGCGGCGGCACGGCGAATATTTCGCCGATCATGGAATCGATCCAGTCTATCGCCGTGACCAGCCTCGGCACGCCGGAATTGGCGGCGAAAAATATTCCCCGGCGGCTGATAATCATTTCCGACTTATTGCAGTATGTGAAGGATTATTCGCAGTACCGTCCGCTCGGCAACTTCGCGCAATTCAAAACCACACCCTATTACCAGAGCGTGCGCGCCGATTTATCGGGCGTTTCGGTCGCGTTTTGGTATGTGCGCCGGCAAAAGACGCTTCCTTTGCAGGGCGAGAAACATCTCGCTTTCTGGCGCGCCTATATCGCCGATCAGGGTGGCACGGTCGATAAGGTATGGGACGTGCCGGGGCTTTAACGCTAACCGGCTATTTTCCCCAGCGCCGCACCCCAATCGCCTTCCTTTTCTTTCCGCAATAACCTGAGCGACGGATACCATGGGCAGGTTTCGCATTTTTCGAACCAGTACCAGGTAAGGCCGGCGATGGGAATCAGGATTTGCCCTTTGACGCCGAGCGCGCCCGCGACATGCGCCGTGGTGTTGCCGATGCCGGCATATTCGTCGCAGGCCGCGACCTGCGCCGCGAAAATATCCATGTCCTGCAACTGATCGACTTCGGGGTCGTGATAGAGCTGAAATTCGGGTAAGGCCCGCGCGACGTCCGCGCGTTCGGCTTCGGTATTGCCATACTGCAGATCGACAAACAGCGTTTCGCCCGGCGGATAGGCGCGCGTCAGGGCTTGCGCCAGTTCCAGCAAATCGAGCCGCCGCGCGCCGGCCCGGCCTTGCGAAGTGGTGTGCCACGCCACGCCGATCACGCGCTTTTTGCCCAAGCCGCGATAGCGCGCGCGCAAGCGTTCCACTTGCGCCGCATCGGCTTTCAAATAGCCACGCCGCGCCGGAAAAGCCGCAAAATCCGGGCGCAAAAAGCGCCCCAGCCACAGGCCCGGCGCCACATAATCGAAATCCGGCATATAAGAAGGCAATTCGTCGCGCGAATGAGCGGCGATGCCGGGAAACGCACGCCGGAACAAAGGCATCAGACGCCCGGTACATTCGACCGTGATCTGCGCGCCCTGTTTGATGAGGTCGGGAAACATGGAGGCGAACAAAATCTCGTCGCCGATGCCCTGATCGCCCCAGATCATCAGCTTCTTGCCATTGAGATTAGCTCCATCCCAAAGCCGCATTTTAAGCCACGGTAAATTCTTGCGCCCATCCATGCGCGGCAGCCAGTCGCGGGTCGAGGCGGCCATGTCGGCCCAGCCGCCGGGTAGGTTTTCCTGCGCGAGGCGGCAAATGCCGCGATTGAAGCGCACGATGTCGTAATCGGGCTTCACGTCCAGCGCGCGCGAATAATAATCCTCCGCCCGCCGGCGTTCGCCGGCGTGATGCACGATTTCGCCGAGATTGTTGAAGGCCGCCGCATCGCCGGGACGCAGCTCCAAAAGCTTGTTATACGCCGCCTCGGCTTCAGGCCATTGAAAAGTCTTCGACAATTCGAAGCCTTGCCGTCCATAGCAATTCGCCAATCCTTCGCGCGCATTTGCGTGACGCGGATCGAGCTTGAGCGCCGCTTTATAGGCGGCAATCGAGGCCCCGAAATCGCCTTTCTGGTTAAGCAAGCCGCCGAGATCGGCGAAATAGCCGGGCTCCCTGCCCCAGATGCCGATCGCGCGGCGCATCAGCTTTTCGGCTTCGGGAAGTTCGCCTTTCTGCCATAGCGCCGCGCCCAGTAGGTGCAAAGCATCCGCCTGCCCCGGCTCGCGCCTCAAGACGTCGCGATACATCTCCATCGCGCGCTCGACCTCGCCGGCCTGATGGAGGGCCATGGCTTGCTGCAGGACGGGTTGCGTGGCGCGGGCGGGTTTCACGCTTTAGCCTTTTAAGAAGACCGGAAACGATCGCGATCTAACGGTTTAAAACGCCTCGGCGGGAAAATCCATGACGGACTTGGCGCCGGCCAAAATGATTAGATTGAGGGCGTTAACCTGCGGCATGATCTTGTTGAAGTAAAAGCGCGCGGTCTTGAGCTTGGCCTCGTAAAACGGCGCCTTGTCTCCCACCGCCGGCAATTTGGCCGCCGCCACTTTCGCCATCCGTAGCCACATATAGCCGACCGCGACCAAGGCGAAGAGCCGCAAATAGTCGGTCGCCACCGCTCCCGCCTCGTCGGGATTGCCAAAGCCGCGCGTGCCGACCGTCAGGGTCGAAACTTGCAACTTGCCGAAGGCGCTCATGAAATAGGGCAACATTTCGGAAAGGGCCGGATTGTCCTTTTCGCTTGCTATGAAATCCGCCGCCGGCTGGAAGAAACGGCGCAATAAACGGCCATAATCCTCCGGCATCTTGCGCCCGACCAGATCCAAAGCCTGAATGCCGTTGGTGCCTTCGTAAAGTTGCGTGATG
>DATKSH010000006.1:0-2297 GCA_035531735.1 Alphaproteobacteria bacterium | reverse complement strand
AACGCCTTCGATTGGCTCCATCGGCAACACATCGATGGCGATCAGCTTGCCGTGCTTGCCGATTTTGGCGGCGGCGACCTGGCTCCAGCCACCCGGCGCCGCGCCGAGATCGACCACCCGCAAGCCGGGTTTTATTAAATGAAACTGCTCGTCGAGTTGCAGAATCTTGAACGCCGCGCGCGAGCGATAACCTTCCTTGTGCGCCGCCGCGACGTAAGGATCGTTCAACTGGCGTTGCAGCCAGCGGCGCGAGGATTCCGAGCGCTGCGCCTTGGCGCGCACCCGCACCGCCGCGCGCCGGCGCGAGGCGATGCCGCCAAGCCCGCGATGTCCGCTATGGCCTTTCATGATTTGGCATTCGGCATTCGGAGGTCGGCATTCGGGAACAGCCCAACGAAAAAATGACAAGAAATCGAGCCGACCTTATCATAATAATGCCGAACGCCGAATGCCGAATGTCATTTGCCCGCCCGGCTTGCCCGTGATAAAAAGCCAGCCTGCCTTGGGGGATCGTCTAATGGTAGGACAACAGACTCTGACTCTGTTTATCGTGGTTCGAGTCCACGTCCCCCAGCCACTTTCTTCCCCCGCGACGTTCCGTCACGGACCGGTGCTTAGGCCGGCGGGAAGTGTTTTCCTTGCACAAACACCAACATCAAATAAATCAATTTGCCTTCTTGTTTCCGCTATAATCGCGCCGTTACCGGCCGGGAGATTTCGAAATGCCGAAAATGTCGTTGACGCGCGCAGCCTGTCTCGCCTTATGTTTCGCCCTGCTCTTTCTGGCTTTGCCCGTAACGGCCACCGCCGCCGTCGCGCCGGCGGGACAGGTTTCGCTGAAGGCCGGCGACGTGTTGCGCGGCAGCTTCGTTCAGGTCACCGAGATGAAGGGCGTCGATGCGCCCATGCAATCCTCGGGACGTTTCGTGGTGGCGCCCGGCCACGGCTTGATCTGGCAAATCGAAAAGCCGTTGGCGACCGCGACCATCATCACACCGCAAGGCTCGGTGCAGGACTTCGGCGGCATCGCCGTCAAATTGCCGATCCGCAATCTCTCCCATCTTTACGCGACCATCGGCGGCGCGCTGATGGGCAACTGGCGCGGGTTGGAAAAGGATTTCGTTATCACGCGCAGCGAAAAGGGCGGCCGTTGGCAGATGCTGTTGACGCCGCGCCATAAGGGGCGCGCCGCCCTGCCCTATCGCTCGATTGCCGTCAGCGGCGCTCGCTTTATCGAGAGCATTGCCATGGTCGGGAACGACGGCGGTTCGGATACGCTGAGTTTCGCGGACGAAGTGCTTGGGCACACGCCCCTGAGCGCCAACGAAAAGCTTGCCTTTAACGAGGTTCATCCATAAAGCGTTTCACTGACGGCAACGAAGGAGGCGACAATGAGCGAAGCTCTTAACGCGGCACAATCCGGCATTTTCAAAATCGGCGGCGACATCGACATTCACCGGCTCGGTTTCGGCGCCATGCGGGTGACCGGCCCCGGCATTTGGGGCGAGCCCAAGGATCGCGGCGAGGCGTTGCGTACTTTGAAGCGCCTGCCGGAACTCGGCGTCACTTTCATCGACACCGCCGACAGCTATGGCCCGCATGTCAGCGAGGAATTGCTGTGCGAGGCGCTGCATCCTTATAAAGGCCTGCTGATCGCCACCAAGGGCGGGTTGGTGCGCCACGGGCCCGACGTGTGGGCGCCGGTCGGACGGCCGGAATATTTGCGGCAGGCCGTTTTGCTGAG
The DNA here is from genome assembly GCA_035531735.1 of Alphaproteobacteria bacterium. Taxonomy (GTDB): domain Bacteria; phylum Pseudomonadota; class Alphaproteobacteria; order UBA9219; family UBA9219; genus DATKSH01. Next base: position 553 of record DATKSH010000006.1, on the reverse strand, counting down.
CATGCGCCGGCTGAAAGTCGAACGCATCGATTTGTGGCAATTGCATCGCATCGATCCCAAAGTGCCGCGCGAGGAGCAATTCGGCGTCATCAGCGAGATGCGGAAGGAAGGTTTGATCCGCCATGTCGGGCTCAGCGAAGTGCGGGTCGAGGAGATCGAGGCGGCGCAGGAATTCTTCCCGGTCGCCAGCGTGCAGAACCGCTATAACCTGACCGACCGCGGCAGCGAAAGCGTGCTGGAACATTGCGAGAAGAACACAATCGGTTTCATTCCGTGGTATCCCTTGGCGGCCGGCGATCTCGCGCGGCCCGGCGCGGCGCTCGATAAAATCGCCTCGCGGTTAAAGGCGACACCCGGCCAAATCGCCCTTGCGTGGCTCCTGAAACGCAGCCCCGTGATGCTGCCAATCCCCGGCACCGGCAAGGCCAGGCATCTGGAGGAAAACGTGGCGGCGGCATCCCTGCGCCTGTCGGACGAGGATTTCCGCGCGCTCGACCAAGCCGGGCGCGGGGCGGCCCGTTCGGCCGCCTGAGTGTTTCCATAGCGCGGCCCA
>DATKSH010000005.1:0-4526 GCA_035531735.1 Alphaproteobacteria bacterium | reverse complement strand
GCTTCGTTGACCTTGAGGACGTCCATGCCGTCCACCTTCTTGCCCGCAATGCCATAGGGCTCGCCGCGCTTGTGCAGCTCGCCGGCGGCCGCGCGCTCGATGCTGGTGCCCATGCCATATTTGTTGTTCTCGATCACATAGACGACCGGCAGTTTCCACAAGGCCGCCATGTTGAAACTTTCGGCCACCTGCCCCTGATTGACCGCTCCGTCGCCGAGATAAACCACCGCGACGCCGCCGTCGTTCTTGTATTTGTGGGCGAAGGCGAGGCCGGTGCCGATGGGAACCTGCGCGCCGACGATGCCGTGGCCGCCGAAGAAGTTCTTTTCGCGGCTAAACATGTGCATCGAGCCGCCCTTGCCGTGCGAATAGCCGGTCGCGCGGCCGGTGAGCTCGGCCATCACACCGCGCGCCTCCATCCCCGCCGCCAGCATATGGCCGTGATCGCGGTAGGAGGTGACGACGGTATCGATCGGCTGCTGGGCGGCTTGCATGCCGACCACCACCGCTTCCTGGCCGATGTAAAGATGGCAGAAGCCACCGATCAACCCCATGCCGTAAAGCTGGCCGGCCTTTTCCTCGAAGCGGCGGATCAACAGCATGTCGCGGTAGAAACGACGCAGATCGGCCGTCCGGTGTTGCGGTTCGCGGTGAAGCGTAATCGACCTCAACTGCGGCTTGGTGATCAGCATTCAACCTCCCGGCCGGAACGTCCTCTAAAAACGACTCACCCCCGGCATTGAGGGCTATAAAAGCCCCGTCCTTGGCGCGATCAAGTAAAACGATTAACGAGTCTTTTCAAGACAATCGTCGCGATCATTTCGGTTGCGACCATTATAAAGGATCAAGGCTAATGATTAATTGCTTCGGTTCCGCAAAGGCGAAATTATTCGCCCCTGAAATTGCTGCGCTGCGAAAGAGCGCCAGAATCCTGAGACGGCATCAGGACGATAATATCGTTAGGCTTTGAATAATCGAGCAATTCGCGCGATTGCTGATCGAGAAGGTCGGGATCGAGGCTGGCGGGGTTCATAAGTTGGACTTTGTGGCCGAGCGACGCCTGCTCTTTTTGCAACTGCGAAAGCTCGCTCTGGGCCGCGTTCACCTGGCGCTCGAGCCGCACCATGGCCAGCCAGCCGCGCTCGCCCTGAATGGTATGGAACAGGAAATAACCGACGATGCAGGCGCCAAGGGCCGAGGCAACGGTCTGCCAAGTATGTCGTTTGACCAGCATGCGGGGCGTCCGCCGAATAGGGATCTTTATTATAGGCACACTGTGCGATGGCGAGGATAAAAATTTTCTTAACGGCCCAGCAGCATGCCGCCCGCGAAACGGCCGGCTTTGCCCAATTGCTCCTCGATGCGGATAAGCTGGTTGTATTTGGCGAGGCGATCGGAGCGCGACAGGGAACCGCTTTTGATCTGCCCGCAATTGGTGGCGACGGCAAGGTCGGCGATGGTCGAATCCTCGGTTTCGCCGGAGCGGTGGGACATCACCGCCCGGTAACCGGCCTTGTGCGCCATCTCGACCGCTTCGAGGGTCTCGCTTAACGTACCGATCTGATTGACCTTGATCAAAATAGCGTTGGCGATGCCGCGTTCGATACCCTCGGCGAGGCGCGCGGTATTGGTGACGAAAATATCGTCGCCGACCAGCTGGATCTGGTCGCCAAGCTCGGCGGTGAGAATTTCCCAGCCCGCGAAATCGTCCTCGGCCATGCCGTCCTCGATCGAGGCGATGGGATAGCGCGCGACCAGATCGGCGTAATAACGCACCATTTGTTCGGGGCTTAGCACCTTGCGCTCGCCAGCCAGTTGATAACGGCCGTCCTTGTAAAATTCGCTGGCGGCCGGGTCGAGCGCCAGCACCACATCCTCGCCGGGCTCGTAGCCGGCCTTTTCGCAGGCGCGCAGGATAAAACCGAGCGCTTCGTCGGCCGAGGCCAGTTGAGGGGCGAAGCCGCCTTCGTCGCCGATATTGGTGTTGTGGCCGGCGTCCTTGAGCAGTTTTTTCAGCGCGTGGAAAATTTCCGATCCCATGCGGATCGCCTCGTCGCAACTGTCGGCTCCGGCCGGCACGATCATGAATTCCTGGATGTCGATGGGATTGTCGGCATGCACACCGCCATTGACGATGTTCATTTGCGGCACCGGCAAAAGCGACGCGCCCGCGCCGCCGACATAGCGGTAAAGCGGCAACCCGACCTCGGCCGCCGCCGCCTTGGCCACGGCAAGGCTGACGCCGAGAATGGCGTTAGCGCCGAGCCGCGCTTTGTTAGGCGTACCGTCGAGTTCGATGAGCGCGCCGTCGAGCGCGACCTGGTTGCCGGCCTCCATGCCGACGGCCGCGTCGGCGATTTCGTCATTGACCGATTCGACCGCACGCAAAACGCCCTTGCCACCGTAACGCTCCGCATCGCCGTCGCGCAATTCGACCGCTTCATGCGCGCCGGTCGAGGCGCCGGACGGCACCGCGGCGCGGCCGAAAGCGCCGCTTGCAAGCCGGCAATCGACCTCGACCGTCGGGTTGCCGCGGCTGTCGAGAATTTCGCGGGCGCGGAGGGTGGCGATGTGGGACATGGGATTTCCTGACCGTGGTGCCTGCCTTTTGCTATAACATATGCGGGAAAAGTGCAATAAAGCCCGGATGCTCGCCGATACGGCCATAAAAAAAGCCATGTCCCGCGCCTGCGCCGAGGCGCGCAAATGGCTGGGTGCGACCTCGCCCAACCCGGCGGTCGGTGCCGTGGCGCTCGACGAAAGCGGTGAAGTTATCGCCGTCGCGGCTCATCGCAAAGCCGGCGAGGGGCATGCCGAAGGCGCGCTTCTGGAAATCTGCCGCGCGCAAAATCTTTTGCCGCGCGTGGATACGATTTGCGTGACGCTGGAGCCCTGCAACCATCAGGGCCGTACGCCGCCCTGCACCGAGGCGATTATCGCCGCCGGCATCAGGCATGTCGTGATTGGCACGCGCGATCCCAATCCGCACGTCAAGGGCGGCGGCGCGGCATACCTGCGACAACGTGGCGTCGAGGTAATCGAGGGAATAAACGAAAACGAATGCAGGCAACTACTTGCCCCTTTTTCGTATTTTGTCCAAGCGGGCCGGCCTTTCGTCACCGTCAAACGCGCCTTCGACGGCAAGGGCTCGATGATTCCGCCGCCGGGGCAAAAAACTTTTACCTCGAATGACTCGCTGCGCTTTGCTCACCTGTTACGCAAGAAAGCCGACGCAATCCTCACCGGCAGCGGCACGATCCTCGCCGACCACCCGCTTTTCACCATCCGGCATGTCGAGGATCACCTTGGAAAACGGCGCTTTCTCGCGATTCTCGACCGGCGCGGGCGGGTGCCGGCGGATTACCTTGCCGAAGCACGCGGGCGCGGACTCGACCCTTTAATTTATAAAGATGTTCAAGCCGCGCTGGCGGATTTAGCGGATAAGGGTGCGCGCGACGTGCTGGTGGAGGCCGGGCCGGCCCTTTCGCAGGCGATCTTGGACTCCCATCCATGGGCGATGTCTGTTATAATCCCCCATCACAATAACGACAAAATCGAGGTCGAGTTTAATACGCAGGAATCGATGCCTTTTGCACCCGAGGCATTTCGTTGGGACTTTTTCCTTCCGTGTTGAACGACCCAAAGGAGGAACCATGACAATCGAGATGAAAGCTTCATCGCGCTTGCCGACCCGCTTCGGTAAGTTTCAGTTGCAGGTGTTCGCCGATCAGAATGGCGTCGAGCATCTGGTGTTGTCCTTGGGCCGGGTCGGCGACGGCTGTCTCGTGCGCCTCCATTCCGAGTGCGCGACGGGCGATTTGCTCGGTTCGCTGCGCTGCGATTGCCGCGATCAGCTTGAACTGGCGCTGAAAAAGATCGCCGAGGAAGGCAATGGGCTATTCATCTATATGCGCGGGCACGAAGGGCGCGGCATCGGCCTCGTCAACAAGGTCAAGGCTTATGCTTTGCAGGACAAAGGGCTCGACACAGTGGACGCCAATATCCGCCTCGGCTTCGAAGCGGACCAACGCGATTACGATTCCTCCATCGAGATTTTGCGCCATTACGGGCTCAACTGGGTGCGATTACTGACCAACAACCGGCACAAAATCCAAGCGCTGGAAAAAGCCGGCATCGAAGTGGCCGAGCACATTCCGCTGTGGGCCGCCGTCAATCCGCACAACGAAGGCTACATCGACACCAAGCGCCGGCGCATGGGGCATATCGGCCTCGGGCAGGTGGTGCAGATGAAGGCGAGGAAGAGGGCTTAGACCAACCTCCCCTGCTCGACCGCAGCTTTGATAAACGCGCGGAACAGGGGATGCGGATCGAGCGGCTTCGATTTCAGTTCGGGATGGAATTGCACGCCGACGAACCACGGATGATCCTTGCGCTCGATCATCTCCGGCAACTGGCCGTCGGGTGACAGGCCGCAAAAAATTAAGCCAGCCTTTTCCAGTTGCGAACGGTAATTGATGTTCACTTCATAGCGATGCCGGTGGCGCTCGGAGATACGCTCCGCGCCG
>DATKSH010000004.1:0-2100 GCA_035531735.1 Alphaproteobacteria bacterium | reverse complement strand
CACGATGGTGGAGAAGCGAATCGGAATGACGGCGGAAAAAACTTTGCGCGTGGCGGCGCTGATCGATTTGCCGCGCTCGGCCGAGGCCGGCGGCCATGTCAAATGCTGGGAACGCCTCGCCGCAGCGGCGGCCGAAGGCGGCTCGCCGCTCGATCTCACGGTTTATTTCTCGGGCCGCGAAAGCACCGAAACGCTCGGCCCCCAAACCCGCATCCGCCAATTGCCGCCGGTCTTCAGCACCAAGACGCTGAAATTCCTGCCCTACGTGCCGGACCACACCGACCTCGCGCCGTTCCATCCGCGCCTCGCCCGTGAGTTACCGGATTACGACGTGATCCACACGACCGATGGTTTCTTCGCCTTCGCCCGCACGGCCGCGCGCGTCAGCCTTGCGCACAACATCCCGCTCGTCACCTCGTTCCACACCGACACGCCGGCCTATGCGCGCATTTTCACGCGTCGCACGATCGAAAAGATTTTCGGCTGGCCCGGCGGGCGCATGCTGGCGCGCAAGATGATCGAGGATTGGCGCCTGCCGGAAAAGCAGGAAAAGACCATGGAAGACAAGCTGCGCCGCCATTTGCGCCACTGCCGTTACGCGCTCGTCACCCGCGCGGAGGACCAGGCGCTGGCCGAAAGCATCCTCGGCTCCGAGCATGTACGGCTCCTGCGCCTCGGAGTCGATAAGGCGATGTTCGGGCCGCACCGCGCCGACCGCGCCGGCATCGAGGCCGATTACGGCATCCCGCCGGGCCGCATCGTGCTGCTGTTCGTCGGCCGCGTCGACATCGGCAAGAACGTCCAGACGCTGGCGGCGGCGATGGAAAAGCTCCTCGCCCAAGGCGTTCCCCTGCATCTGGTGGTGGCGGGCAAAGGGCCGGCGGCGGCGGAGGTCAAAAGCCGCCTCGGCCGCCACGCGAGCTTGCCGGGCTTCATCGCTCCCCAAGACCTGGCGCGCCTCTATGCCAGCGTCGACGGCCTCGCCCTTTGCTCCGAGGTCGAGATTCGCAGCATGGCGGGGGTCGAAGCGATGGCGTCCGGCTGCCCGGCGCTGGTGTCGGAAAAAAGCGGCATCGCCCAGCTTTTCAATTACACGCCGGCCATGCACACGGTGGCGAGCGGCATGGATGCGTGGGCCGGGGCCCTCGGCGCTTTCGCCGCCGATCCCGCGCGCCGCGCGGCGATGCGCACGGAAGCATCCGAATACGGTCACCGCTATCTTGCCGGCTGGCAAGACGTGCTGGCCGAGGATCTGTTCGCCATCTGGCAACGCGCGGCCGTCCGCACCGATTCCGCGCACAGGGCGGCATGACCATGTTCGGCAAGCGCATTCTTCTTTTGGTCCCCCATCCCGACGACGAGGCGGTCGGCTTCTGCACCGCCATCGGCAAGGCGCAGAAACAGGGCGCGGAGATTTTCGCGCTCTATCTCACCCATGGCTGCATCGCGCGCGCAAACATGTGGCCATGGGCGCGCAAGCATTACGAAACCAACATCGCGCGCCGCCGGGCCGAAGCCGGGAAAACCGCCGCGCTGCTTAATATCACCCAACTTGCGCCGCCGGGCACGGAGTGGCCGACGCGCCCGGCCCGCCATCTGCGGCTTGAGATGGACAAGGCGCGGGAGGAAATCGCCGCCGCCATCGCCCAGCACAACATCGACCAGATCTGGGCACCGGCCTATGAAGGCGGCAACGCCGATCACGACGTGACCAACGCCCTGGCCGCTTCTTTCATGCCGCAACCGGGCGCGCTCGAATTCGCCGAATATAATTTTGCCGGCGGCAAGGCGCGGGCGCAGGAATTTCCTTCCCTGCACGGCGACGAGCAAATACTGAAATTGTCGCTTGCCGCCCAGCAGAAAAAGCGCATGGCGCTGGCCGCCTATGAATCCGAGCAAAAGAATCTCGGCTATGTCGGCATCGCGCGCGAATGCTGGCGGCCCTTGGCGGCTTACGATTACAGCCGGCCGCCGCACGAAGGCAAGCTCTGGTATGCGCGCTTCCGCTGGGTGCCGTTCCGCCACCCGCGCGTCGATTTCACCCGCCCACGACAAGTCTCGGCGGCGATCACGGAGTTTTTCGCGAACCGTAAATAAAAG
>DATKSH010000003.1:0-4725 GCA_035531735.1 Alphaproteobacteria bacterium | reverse complement strand
TCTTGTAGATGGGATGCATGACGCGGCGCTCGACCAAGACGGTTATCGTCTTGTCGCCCTTGTCGCTCACCACCGTTCCCTGCAATACGCGTCGCGGCATCTATTCTCTCCTCATTCCCTCTACGCGGCCGACTTGGCCGGTTTTGATTTCGTGGGCTTCGCGCCGCCCGGCGCGGAGGTTCCGCCGCCGCGCTTGCGCTCGCCGATCACGGTTTCGATCTTGGCGATTTCCTTCCGCACGTGGCGGACGCGGGCGGTGTTGGCCATCTGGCCGGTCGCCTTCTGGAAACGCAGGTTGAAGCGTTCCTTGCGCAAGTCCGCGAGGCGCGTTTCAAGCTCCTTGTCCGTTTTCAGCCGTATATCGGCCGTTTTCGCTACATTCTTTGCCATCAGGCCGCCCCCACGCGCTGCACAAACCGGGTCTTGACCGGCAATTTGGCGGCCGCGAGGCCGAAGGCTGCGCGCGCCACGCTTTCCGGCACGCCGTCCATTTCGAACAGCACGCGGCCCGGATGCACGCGGCAGGCCCAGAATTCCGGCGCGCCCTTGCCGGAGCCCATACGTACTTCGGCCGGCTTCTTCGACACCGGCACGTCCGGGAACACCAAAATCCATAAACGGCCTTGACGCTTCATGGCGCGGGTGATGGCGCGGCGCGCGGCTTCGATCTGGCGCGCGGTCACGCGCTCCGGCTCCAAGGCCTTGAGGCCGAAAGCGCCGAAGCTGAGGCGAAATCCGCCGCGCGCATTACCGTGAATGCGGCCTTTATGCGCCTTGCGGAATTTAGTTCGCTTCGGTTGCTGCATGGCTTCGTTTCCTTATGTCCTCTGCGGCGCGCCTTCGGTGACGCGCTTTTCGTGCGCCATCGGGTCGTGCTCCATGATTTCGCCCTTGAATATCCACACCTTGACGCCGCAGGTACCCATGGTCGTGAAGGCGGTCGCCGTGCCGTAATCGACATCGGCGCGCAGGGTATGCAACGGCACCCGGCCTTCGCGATACCATTCCATGCGAGCAATTTCGGCGCCGCCCAGCCGGCCGCCGCAATTGATGCGGATGCCGAGCGCGCCCAAACGCATGGCCGATTGCACCGCGCGCTTCATCGCGCGGCGGAAGGCGACGGGGCGTTCCAGCTGGCCCGAGATGTTCTCGGCCACCAGCTTGGCGTCGATTTCGGGCTTGCGGATTTCGACGATGTTGAGGCTGACCTCGGCATTGGTCATTTTCGTGAGATCGGCGCGCAATTTATCGATGTCGGCGCCCTTCTTGCCGATGACGACGCCGGGGCGCGCGGAATGGATGGTCACGCGCGCCTTCTTGGCCGGGCGTTCGATGACGATTTTTGCAATAGCCGCCTGCGGGCCCAGACGCTTCCTCAAGAAGTCGCGGATGCGAATATCCTCATGCAGAAGATTGGCGTAGTCGGGGTCCTTGGCGAACCAGCGGCTGTCCCACGTGCGGTTGACGCCGAGGCGCATCCCGATCGGATTGACTTTCTGGCCCATGATTATGCCCCCGCCTTCGCTTCCGCTGGCGCGGAAGCTTCGGCGCGGCGAGCGCCCGCCTTGGCTTTTGTCGATCTGGTTTTGCCCTTCACGGCTTTCTCCTTCTTGCCTTTGGATTTTTCCGCCTCGGCGGCGCGCTCGCGCACGACGATGGTCAGATGGCTGAACGGCTTTTCGATGCCGGCCGAACGTCCGCGGCCGCGCGTGTGAAAGCGCTTCATGACGAAAGCGCGGCCGACCCACGCCTCGGCGACGTAAAGCTTGTCCACGTCGAGGCCGTGATTGTTTTCCGCATTGGCAACGGCGGCTTGCAGCACTTTCTTGACCTCGCCGGCCACGCGGCGGCGCTCGAAATTCAGTTGCGTCAGCGCGGTTTGCGCCGGTTTGCCGCGAATGCTGGCGGCAACAAGGTTGAGCTTGCGGGCCGAGGAACGCACCGCGCGGGCCTTGGCCAGCGCCCCGTTTTCCTTCCGCAATTTGTCCTTCAGCATGACCATGGCTTATCCCTTCTTGCCCGCCGGCTGCGCGACTTTCTTGTCGGCGACGCTGTGGGCCTTGAAGATGCGCGTCGGCGCGAACTCGCCGAATTTGTGGCCGATCATGTTCTCGGTCACCGAAACCGGCAAAAACTTGTTGCCGTTGTAGACACCGAAAGTCAGCCCGACGAATTGAGGCAGGATGGTCGAGCGACGCGACCAGATCTTGATGATCTCGTTGCGGCCGGAGCCACGCGCCTTATCCGCCTTTTTCAGCAGATAGCTATCGACGAACGGGCCTTTCCATACGGAACGTGACATTAAACCTCCACCTTTCTTATCGACCACGGGCCTCTTCCGGCGAAATAGGCTAACTTCTGTCTAAACGGAAGCGCGTCCCAATGAATGTATTCGGTTCTTGGGCCGTCACCTTGTTGCATCATATTCCTGCCAAAACCGGCCAAGACATTTTCCGCCGCCGCTTCATCCGTCTGCAAAGCCAACGCAAAAGTCGAAAGATCAATGCCCCGGCCGCCATTACCCATAAACATTTGGTAGGCCTGTCTTTTGAACTCATCCATGCGCCTTTGTTGCTCGGGCGTCATTCGTACACGCCGCGACACCAGCCCGGTATAAGGCGTCGGGCCGCCAAAAATAGCTTCAATGAAGTTAACCAATGCTGCCGTTGTTTGATCTTCTGAAATCGGAGCCGCTTGCGGCGAGACAAATTTATACCCATCCTTGGCCAATATTTTGGGGCCGCTATGATCCAAAGAACGTACATACTTTATTTGGCCATGCCCCATCAACTCATCGATCGCAATCCCCGCCTGTTGCAACGTTATCCCCAAATTTCGTGAGATAATTCTGGCATCCAAAACACTCAACTCAAAATCGCCATGCATTTGCGCGGCGAAGTCGGCATTTCTAAAGGCATCCAAAACGCTGCCTATGACTTCCTGATCGACGGCAGGGCGATTAAAAGCCTTGAGGAATACGTAAGGAATTCCTGTCTGAGAAGTTCGTTCTGGCTGCATAACGCCCCCTACCCCGTCTGCCGGTCTTTGCGCTTGTTGGCGCGGCGGATGATCCAGCGGTCGGTGCGCTTATTGTTGCGCGTCTTGGTGCCCTTGGTGCCCTTGCCCCACGGCGTTACCGGATGACGGCCGCCGGAGGATTTGCCCTCGCCGCCGCCGTGCGGATGATCGACCGGGTTCATGACCACGCCGCGCACGGAGGGACGGATGCCCTTCCAGCGGCTGCGTCCGGCCTTGCCGACCACTTCGTTGAGATGATCGGCGTTGGACACCGCGCCGATGGTGGCCATGCAATCCTGCGGCACGCTGCGCACTTCGCCGGAGCCGAGTTTCAATTGCACCACGCCGGAATCGCGGCCGACAATCTGGACATAGGCGCCCGCCGAGCGCGCAATCTGGCCGCCCTTGCCGGGTTTCATTTCCACATTGTGGACGATGGTGCCGACGGGAATATTCTTCACGCGCATGGCGTTGCCGGGCTTGATGTCGCCCTTTTCGCCGGCCGTCACCGTGTCGCCCTTGGCGAGACGTTGGGGCGCTATGATGTAAGCCTGCGTGCCGTCCTTATATATGACGAGGGCGATGAAGGCGGTGCGGTTGGGATCGTATTCGAGCCGTTCGACCTTCGCGTCCATGTATTTGCGGCGCTTGAAATCGACCAAACGATAGCGGCGCGCATGCCCGCCGCCCTGATGGCGCGTGGTGATGCGGCCCTGATTGTTGCGGCCGCCCTTGCCGGTCAGGCCCTCGGTCAGCGTCTTGACCGGCTTGCCCTTCCACAGCTCCGAACGATCGACGCGCACAAGCTGCCGAAGGCCGGGGGTAATGGGGTTGTAGGTTTTAAGTGCCATGATAAATCCCTCACAATCCCGTCGTCACGTCGATGGTGTTGCCCTCGGCCAGCGTTATGACCGCGAATTTGCGATCCTGCCGGAATCCGGTGCGCCCCTTGAAGCGCTTCATCTTGCCGCGCCGGTTGTGCGTGTTGACGCCCGTCACCTTGACCTTGAACAACGCCTCGACCGCCGCGCGGATTTGCGGCTTGGTGGCGTCACGGGCGACGCGGAACGTCACCTGATTGTGGGCCGAGCCGTTGGTCGCCTTTTCGGTGACGACCGGCGCAAGGACCACGTCATACAACGGCGCAAGCTCGGCCGGCGTGTGCGATTCCTTTTTCGCCTTCGGCGCTTTCGCGGTTTTGGCTGCTTTCTCGGCGCTCATTTCAATCTCTCCTGCAACTGCTCGACCGCGTTCTTGGTCAGCACCAGAATATCGCGGCGCAGAATGTCATAGACGTTGGCGCCCTGCTCCGGCAGCACGTCGATATGCGGAATGTTGCGCGACGCCTTGACGAAATTGGGATCGAGATTGGCGCCGTCGATGATGAGCGCGGATTTGAGGCCCAATTTGGCGAATTTCTGCGCGAGGCCCTTGGTCTTGTGATCGGCGCATTTGGCCGTGTCGAGGACGATCAGCTTGCCGTCCTGCTGCTTGGACGCCAGCGCCATGCAGAGCGCCGATTTGCGCACCTTCTTCGGCAGATCGTGGGCATGGTCGCGCACCACGGGCCCGAAGATCACAGCACCTCCACGGAATTGCGGCGAGCGCAAGGAACCTTGGCGCGCGCGGCCGGTGCCCTTTTGCGCCCACGGCTTCTTGGTGGTGCCGGCGATCTCGCCGATCATCTTGGTCTTGTGATTGCCGGAG
>DATKSH010000002.1:0-3891 GCA_035531735.1 Alphaproteobacteria bacterium | reverse complement strand
CCGACCACGACCGAGCCGTCGGTGCCGGCATTGTCGGCAATCTGACGCACAGGGCTTTCGAGCGCACGGCGCACGATGTCGACGCCTCGGCGCTGATCGTCGTTCGAGACCCGCACCTTTTCGATGGCGCGCACGGCATAGAGCAACGCGGCGCCGCCGCCCGGCACGATGCCTTCCTCGACCGCAGCGCGCGTGGCGTGCATCGCGTCGTCAACGCGGTCCTTGCGCTCCTTGACCTCGACCTCGGTCGCGCCGCCGACGCGGATCACCGCGACGCCGCCCGACAATTTAGCGAGGCGTTCCTGCAGCTTTTCCTTGTCGTAGTCGGAGGTGGTTTCCTCGACCTGCTGGCGGATCTGGTTGCAACGGGCCTCGATGTCCTTCTTTTTGCCGGCGCCGTCGATGAGGGTGGTGTTTTCCTTGTCGATCCGCACCTTCTTGGCAGTGCCGAGCATATCAAGCGTTACGTTCTCCAGCTTGATGCCCAGATCCTGCGAGATGACCTGGCCGCCCGTGAGGATCGCCATGTCTTCCAGCATGGCCTTCCTGCGATCGCCGAAGCCGGGGGCTTTCACAGCGGCCACCTTGAGCCCGCCGCGCAGCTTGTTGACGACCAACGTCGCCAAGGCCTCGCCTTCGACCTCTTCCGCGATGATGACAAGGGGTTTTCCCGACTGGACAACCGATTCGAGAACCGGCAGCAGCGATTGAAGCCCCGACAGCTTGCTTTCGTGCAAGAGGATGAAGGGATTTTCCAGCTCGCACACCATCTTCTCGGCGTTGGTAACGAAATAGGGCGACAGGTAGCCGCGGTCGAATTGCATGCCTTCGACCACGTCGAGTTCGGTATCCATCGTTTTCGACTCTTCGATGGTAATGACGCCTTCGTTGCCGACCTTTTCCATGGCTTCGGCGATCTTCTTGCCGATGTCCTTTTCGCCGTTGGCGGAGATGGTGCCGATCTGCTCGATCTCGGCGTTGCTCGACACTTTCTTCGAGCGTTCCTTCAAATCCTCGACCACTTTCTCGACCGCCGCGTCGATGCCGCGCTTGACATCCATCGGGTTCATGCCCGCCGCGACCGCTTTCGCGCCTTCGCGGACGATGGCTTGGGCCAAAACCGTCGCCGTCGTGGTGCCGTCGCCGGCCTTGTCCACGGTCTTGCTTGCGACTTCGCGCACCATTTGCGCGCCCATGTTTTCGAGCTTGTCCTCAAGCTCGATTTCCTTGGCGACCGTCACGCCGTCCTTGGTGATGCGCGGCGCGCCGAAGCTCTTCTCCAGCACCACGTTGCGGCCCTTGGGACCGAGCGTGACCCGCACCGCATTTGCCAGCGTATCTACGCCGCGCAGCATCTTCTCGCGTGCGTCAGCGCCGAATTTTACGATTTTTGCAGCCATTTGTTTGATCCTTTCGAGTTGATAAAGTTCGATTAGTTGCTGGTTGCTAGGTTCTAGGTGCTAGCAACTAGTCGCTAGCACCTAGCAACCACTAAGCCGCCTTCCTCTTCGACGACGCCGATCCCTCGATCACGCCCATGATGTCGGACTCCTTCATGATGAGGAGTTCCTCGCCGTCGATCTTGACCTCGGTGCCCGACCATTTGCCGAACAGGATGCGGTCGCCGGTTTTGACGTCGAGCGCCACGATCTTGCCCTGCTCGTCGCGGGCTCCCGGACCGACGGCGATGATTTCGCCTTCCTGCGGTTTTTCCTTGGCGGTGTCGGGAATGATGATGCCGCCGGCGGTCTTTTCCTCGCCTTCGAGGCGGCGCACGACCACGCGGTCATGCAGGGGACGGAATTTCATGAGATTTGCTCCCTCAGGTTCGTTTCGGTTGTAAAACCATAGTGTTCGCACAAGCGAAAGGCAATTAGCACTCAGCCCATGCGAGTGCCAAGCATTTAGGCCATGTCGCGGCTGGTTTCAAGGGGGTGCCCGCGATCAAGTTTCATTAATCATTGTGTTAACCAATATTACTTATACTTGAAGATGCGGAGGGATAATGCCCAACCGGATCGAAAACAGAGAGAATGGCGATTTTCGCAAGCAGCTTCGGGATTACCGGCTGACCACGGCCGAGATCATCTATCGCCTGCCCGATCATCCCGATCTTCTGCAAAGCTATATCTGGCAGGAACTCGACATCGCCCCGCGCTTTCCGATCCTGCATAAATTCCTGCGTTTCTGGGAAAGCCACATCGAAGGCAAGCTTTACGTCGTCAAGGTCGCGCACCAAGCCCTCATCACGCCCGGCGAGTTTCGCTTCTACAACGACGGCGAGTTTGTGCTGCAGTAAGCGGCTAGTTTCTAGGTGCTAGTGGCTAGCAAAAAGGACGTCCCCCTAGCACCTAGCCACTAGCACCTTACCATTGCGACCCCGAAACATCTGGCCCCGCCCCTATGCCCTTGCTAGCCTCGGCGCATGCTTTCCCTCAGCGCCTGGCAAGGATTGCCGTTCGCCGATCAGTTTTTGCACGGCGTGCATTTCATGCTGTGCGCCTTCGCGACCGTCGTCGCCTGCGTGCCGCTTCTGACGCCGAAGGGCAGCCCTGAGCATAAATTCGGGGGGTTGCTTTATGTGCCGGTGGCGATGGCCGCCTTGTTGCTGGCCGGCATCATCGCGTGGCGCGAAGCGAGCCTCGTCCTGTTCTCCTTCGACGGTTTCTGCGCCTATCTTTTGCTCAGCGGCTGGCGCGCGGTGCATGAGAAAGAAAACCCGGCACCCATCGACTGGCTGATCCCCGGCGCCCTGATCGCACTGGCGATCGCGGTCGCTTTGCACGCGCTGTTTATCGATCAAGGCCCGCGCGCTTTTTATTTGCTGTTCTTCACGCTCAATGCGTTTTATTTGGCCCATCGCGACTGGAAGCATCTGCGCCGCCGCGCCAACCTGCAAAAACTCAAACTGTTCCTGATCGATGAAAACTTCGCCGCCTTGCCGATGGAATGGCTCAACCGCCATGTCGCCGGCATGGCCGGCAGCGCGGTTGCCAATCTGTCGGTGGTGGTGCTGACCCTGTTACCCTTGTCACTGCACTGGCTGTGGCCGGTGACGCTCATTGCCCTTGCCGGGGCGTTCGCGCTCCGCGAACGGCAAAAGAAAGAACGGCTGCGCAAGGCGTTCCCGGCCGCGCTGCAACCCTCCTTCGCCGCGCGCCGATCCCCGCGCCGCGACGAAGACGATTTCCGCCGCGCGGCGTGACAGCTTTATTGACAAATCCATCCGTTAGCGTCATCCCGGCGAAAATCGGAATGACGCTGGAACATGTCCCGGTTTGATGGAATCAGATTGGCCAAATGGCGCGATCTGGTTCCCCTCCCCTCGTGGGAGGGGTTAGAGGTGGGGGAGCGAGGCTTGGCGCAATGTTTCGGAAAGAAGAACCAGCGTCCGGCATGCCGATGGCCCCCCTCCCTGACCCTCCCCACAAGGGGGAGGGAACCACGCCGCGCTTGCGGCACGAATGGCCATCATTTCGGATGTACTTAATGGAGAATCCGTGTCCGTAAAACCCAATCCCCGTCGTCGCATCGCCCTTTGGCTTTTCACATGCTGCGGCATGATCGTCGTGATGGCGATGCTGGGGGCCATCACGCGCCTTACCCAATCGGGGCTTTCGATCACCGATTGGGCGCCGATCATGGGCGTAGTGCCGCCCTTGAACCACGCGGCATGGCAGCAAGCCTTCGACGCCTACCGGAAAATTCCGCAATATCAGGTTTTGAATCGCGGCATGACGTTGCACGAGTTCAAGGGCATTTTCTTCTGGGAATGGTTTCATCGCTTGTGGGGCCGCTTGATCGGCCTGGTTTTCGCACTACCGCTTTTATGGTTCGCCGCCACGCGGCGGATCGATAAATCCGTCGGCTTCAAGCTGCTCGGCCTTTTGG
>DATKSH010000001.1:0-13404 GCA_035531735.1 Alphaproteobacteria bacterium | reverse complement strand
GTCGGCGTCAACGGCACCGGCAAGACCACCACCATCGGTAAGCTCGCGCATTATTACAAAGGGCAGGGGCAAAAGGTCATGATGGCGGCAGGCGATACCTTCCGCGCCGCCGCCATCGCCCAGCTTAAAATCTGGGGCGCGCGCGCGGGCGTCGAGGTTATCGCCGGTCCCGAAGGCGGCGATGCGGCGGCTCTCGCCTTTCATGCGCTGGAAAAAGCCCGCGCGGCGCAAGCGGATTTGCTTTTGATCGACACCGCCGGCCGTTTGCACAACAAAGCCGATCTGATGCAGGAACTGGCCAAGATCGCGCGCGTGCTGAAGAAACTCGACGCTTCCGCGCCGCACGCCACGTTGCTTGTGCTCGACGCGACGACCGGGCAGAATGCCCACGCGCAAGTCGGAATCTTCCGCGATTTAACGCAAGTGACGGGATTGATCGTGACCAAGCTCGACGGTTCCGCGAAAGGTGGGGTGCTAGTGGCGCTGGCGGATCGCTTCAAGCTTCCAATTCATGCCATCGGCGTCGGCGAAGGCGCCGAGGATTTGCGGCCCTTCGATGCGGAAGAATTTGCGCGGGTTTTATTGAGGAAGGGCTCGAGCTGAAACAGCAGGTCGTTGGCCGCGCATTTTGGCTAGGCACATAGCTACACCGGCTTTGTTGAGGGCCGGGGCATTAGCTTTCATGTTATCAGGCTTGTTCGCTTGTGATCTGAGGAAGGAGCTTGTTGAGTCGAATTTTGCCCTAACATTTGCGCTTCCCGACGGTATTGCCGATGCATCAAAGGAAATGACCGAACCACTAAAAAACCCGTCTTTTAAAACGGCATTGCCGTTTGCTTGCCAGCCATTTGCATAACAGGTCACCCAGCCGCTCAAAGCCGTATCGACGGGGCCGAACGACGAATGAAGGGTTAGAGGATATCCGCTTATCCGGAATTGATTATGCGATTGGGCTGAGGAAGTTGCGGGAACCAAACTAACGGCGCTGGCTGCCGCTACACCAAAAACGGTCGAGATCCAATGGTTCCGCAAATTTCTATAGTGGCCTGAAAGGTGCTTTGTCCGTTTCGGGTTCATATTGTATCCCCAAAATGAATGGCTTAATAATGAATCAAGCGAACGGCCGTCATTTTAAGCTGCGTCACCGCGAAAGCAAATCCCTTTTGGCGTAAACTTCCACAAGTCTCGTATGGTTAATCCCATGCCCTTCAAGCCCTTCCCGACCACCGCCCCAAAAGACGCGAAGAAATTCACCGACGCGCGCGCGGCCATCGCGCATGTGCGCGAACTTTACGAAACCAACACCGCGTTCCTGCGCGAGCGGTTCCAGTTGCTGGCCAGCGGCCGCCCGCCGCTTGTACACTCTTCGGCCTGCTATCCCTATGTGGCGATCACCACCACGCGCCCGACCAAGATCGACACGCGTCTTTCCTTCGGCTTTGTGCCGGAGCCGGGCCGTTATTCCAGCACCCTCACGCGGCCCGATTTGTTCGAGCATTATTATCTCGAGCAATTCGCCCAGCTTTTAAAAAACCATCAGGTGCCGCTCGAAGTTGGCGTCAGCGCGGTGCCGATCCCGATTCATTTTGCCTATCATGACGACATGCATGTCGAAGGCGGCCTCGCGCCGGAAAACGTCGAATTGATGCGCGAGAATTTCGACGTGCCGAAGCTTGCGGTCACCGACGACAGCATCGCCAATTGCACCTTCCAGCCGGTCGCCGGCGCGGACGCGCCGCTCGCTCTCTTCACCGCGCCGCGCACCGATTATTCGCTGCACCGCCTGCGCCATTACACCGGCACCGACCCGCGCTATTTCCAGAATTTTGTCATCTTCACCAACTACCAGTTCTACGTGGACGAATTCGTGCGCATGGGGCTTGAGCTGATGGACAAGGCTTTGGACCCGGAAGAAGCCGCGCGCCGCTAGCCTTATATCTCGCTGGTCGAGCCGGGCGATCATGTCACCTTCAACGCCAACGGCACCGAACAGGCGCCGACTGGCCATCGCCTCGATCGCCTGCCGCAAATGCCGGCTTATCACCTGGTGCGCGAGGACCTGAACGGCATCAGCATCGTCAATATCGGCGTCGGGCCTTCCAACGCGCGCACCATTTCCGATCACGTCGCGGTGCTGCGCCCCTTAAGCTGGATTATGCTCGGCCATTGCGCTGGCCTGCGCGCGGCGCAGAAGCTCGGCGACTATGTCCTCGCCCACGGCTATGTGCGCGACGACCATGTGCTGGACGACGAATTGCCTTTGTGGGTCCCTGTGCCGGCCTTGGCCGAGGTGCAGCGCGCGCTGGAGGGCGCTGTCGCGCATGTCACCGGACTGGAAGGCTATGCGCTCAAATCCGTGATGCGCACCGGCACGGTGGTGACGACCGACAATCGCAATTGGGAGATCGGCGGTTACGCGAAACTGGTCGAGCGCTTCAACCAGAGCCGCGCCATCGCGCTCGACATGGAATCCGCCGTCATCGCCGCCAACGGTTTTCGTTACCGGGTGCCTTACGGCACGTTGCTATGCGTTTCGGATCGCCCCTTGCACGGCGAGATCAAATTGCCCGGCATGGCCAACCGCTTTTACCACCAGCAGATCGACCAACATCTGCGCATCGGCGTTAAGGCGATGGAACTGATGCGCGAAACCGGCATCGAAAGCCTGCACAGCCGGAAATTGCGCAGCTTTTCCGAAACGGCGTTTCAATAGGTTCGAGCCGGCGGCGGGCTTCGTTTCGGCTCCCATACGTTTCGTGTCGTTCAGTTCGCTTATCGCCGTTCGGCTTGCGTCTGGGGCTGCGCAACGGCATAGTTACGGCCTCAGGGCGCTTGCGATTCGTTTTAAGCCACGCGAAGGTGTTGCCGATGGGCAGGAAAGGCTCAGCTGTTTCGACCGTTGTTCCGCGCATTCTGCTTGCCGGCCTTTTGCTTCTGGGGATGCTTGGCGCGCCGGGGGCCGCGCGCGCCGAGGATTTGCCGCTGGCCAGTGGCTCGTCCATGGTCGGCATCCGGTTCAGCGACCGTCCCCTGATCCTGCCGGTGCAGCGCAATTTCCAGATGGCGATGCTGACGGCGGGCAGCGAGCTGGGCCGCAGTTGCGGCAAGATGGAGGCTTATGGTTGGCGCATGGGCCAATCGGAGCAGCAGCGCGTCGATCGCATTTTCAACGACACAGTCGATCGCTTACGCGGCCTCGGCTATGTGGTGCAAGCGCAAGAGCCGAGCGCGGTCGCCAACGACATCACGGTCTTCACCGCCGATAAAACCGGCAAACATTTCGTCTTCATGTGGTCGGCGGGCGAAATTGGCCTTGTCATGGTGCTGTGCCAAAGTTCGCCGCCGTTGACGTCGCATGAGCCGGCGCCCGCTTACCTGCCGCCCGCCACCAGCCCGACGTTGGGAGAATCGGTGATGGCGACCGATCTCGGCCAGTCGCCGCCGGTCGAAACCGCCGCCAGCCGCGCGGCGGCCGCCAAATTCTCGCCGGTCGGCGATTGGGTCGGCAACTACATCTGCGCGCAGGGCTATACCGGCGGTACGCTGGAGATCAAAAGCCTGCACGACGGCAATTTTACCGGCTTGTTCCGCTTCTATCCGACCGCCAGGAACCCCTATGTGCCGAACGGCAGCTACACGGTCTATGGCCAGTATGACCGTGCGTCGCACCGCATCCTCATCAATCCGGGCAAATGGATCAAGCGGCCGCAGAATTTCTACAACACGATCATGATCGGCAACTTCGATCCGTTGTCGCGCACCTTCAGCGCCTTCTTCCAGGGCATCACCGGCTGCACCAGCTTCGAGGCGCGCGCGGCGAGCGCCGTGCATGAAGTGGCTGAGAATCATTACAGGCACTACCGGAAAAGCCGCCGCCGCGTTCACCGCAAGGCACGTCATGTAAGGCACGGAACGGCGCATGCCAAGCCGCATAAGAAAGTCGAAAAGAAAATCGTTCACAAGAAAGCGCCGGAAAAAACCGTGCCCAAAACGGCCAAGCCGGCCGCGCCCCAAGTGACCATGCCGGCCAAGCCGACCGCGCCGGCCGTGCCATCCGCGCAAAAGATTCCTTCCATCGCGCCAGCCAAGCCGCCTGCCCCGGCTCCGGTCGCGCCGGCGCTCGCAAAGCCCGCGCCGGCCCCGGCAACGCCGGAAAAGGAAACGATGCCGCCGACCTTGCCGGCCCTGCCGCCGCCGCCCTCGGTCGCGCCGTCATCGACATCAACGCCGCCCGCGACTAAGGCCGCGCCGGCCGAATCCGTGCGTTCGAAGTCGGGTGCTTCTTTTGTCGCGCCTCCGGCGCTGCCGATGCCGGCAGTTCCGGCCGACAAGGCCGCCACGGCGCCTTTGGCAACCAGTTCAACGCCGGCTGCCTCGCCGCCTTTGCCGGCCAGCACGGCACCTGCGGCGCAGACCCCCTAAAGGGAAGCCAGCCCGGCTCGCTTTTTCTTATATCGATTTAGCGTTTTTTGGCGGCGTGACGCGTCGGTTTGGGCGCGGCGGTGGGGTCGTCGTGCGCGCGGATGAATTCACGCACCACCGGCAGGATCGATTCGCGCCATTTGCGGCCGTTGAAGATGCCATAATGGCCGACACCGATCTGCAGATGCGCCTTCTTCATATCGGCCGGCAGGTTGCTGCATAGATCGAGCGCGGGACGCGTCTGGCCCGGCGCCGAGATGTCGTCGAGTTCGCCCTCGATGGTGATCAGGGCGGTCTTTTCGATCGCTTGCGGTTTGACCACCTCGCCGTGCCACATAAAGCGCCCTTGCGGCAAATCGTGGTTCTTGAACACGCGCTCGACGGTCTGGAGATAGAATTCGGCCGGCACGTCCATCACCGACATGTATTCGTCGTAGAATCGGCGATGCGCGGCGGCGCTGTCCTCGTCGCCGACCACCAAATGGCGGAACATCTTGAGGTGTGCGCTGACGTGGCGCTCGACATTCATCGATACGAAGCCCTGCAACTGGATGAAGCCGGGATACACAAGGCGGTAAGCGCCCGGATAATAGAAAGGCAGGGCGTGGATCACCGTATTGCGGAACCACTCCATCGGCCGGTCTTCGCCCAGCTTGGTGACGATGGTGGGTGCGAAGCGCGTATCGATCGGACCGCCCATCAGGATCATCGAACGCGGTTGGGCCGGATCGTCCTGCTCGGCCAAAAGCGCCACCGCGCACAGCACCGGCACGGCCGGCTGGCACACCGCTAGGACATGCGTGTCCGGTCCCAGATGGCGGATGAAATCCATCACATAGGAGATGTTGTCTTCGAGATCGAACTTGCCGGCTGCCAGCGGCACGTCGCGCGCGTTGGCCCAGTCGGTGACGTAAACGTCGTGCTCGGGCAGCAGCGCCTCGACCGTGCCGCGCAACAGCGTGGCGTGATGGCCGGAGATCGGCGCCACCACCAGGACGCGCGGATCCGTGCGCTTGGCTGCGCGCTTGAAATGGAGAAGGCGGCAGAACGGCTTGGTGAGGACCACCTCTTCCTCGATCGCTACCGGCTCGCCGTGGATTTTGACCTTTTTGAAGCCGAATTCGGGCTTGCCGAAACGGCGCGTGGTGCGCTCGAACAATTCGGCGCCGGCCGCGATCGCGCGCCCAAAGCGCGTATAGGACGCTGGGAAATAGGGGTTTTTAAATGTTGCCTGGGTGGCTTCGGCGGCAAGGCGAAAAGGCGCCAGCGCCGCGTGCTGCCAGTCATGGAGATGATAGAGGATCACGGAACCGACTGTCCTTGCGTTGGGATGGAACGCGAACCGAGACCAGGGCGGGGATCATTCGCGTTTGCTGCAACGCAGCATAATGTAGACGAGCTTCATGGTAAAGGAACAGGTGTAAATTTAACTTTAATCGGCGGTAAGGCCTTGTTTCTTTTGGCTGCTTTTTTGCCGCAGGAACAAATACCAAAAAGCCAAAAGCCACATAATGCCGCGCTGCGGAGGCTTTTTGAGGCCGGGATAGGCTTTCCAGTCGAAATCGGCCGGCAAGCCCGAGGCAGGGCGCGGGCGTGCGCGTTTCAGCTTGCGGGTCTTGCGCATGAAACGATGCTTTTGCTCGATGTCCTCGATGCGGCTCAAGAGGTGCATTTCCTGCTCGCGTGCCTCGGCAACCTGTTCGAGCATGCCGAGGAATTTGCGGAACACGGCCGGCGTCATCGACCCGCGCGGGCCGAACGCGGCCATGCGATTGAGCAGGCGCGCGATCTTGCGGCGCTGCTGGCCGAGCGTGGCGCCGAGCCACGCCAGGCGGCCGGATTCTTTTGCAATGGACATGGAACGCCTCTTAAAGGCGTTTGTAGCCTATTTGGGTAAAGTTCGGATTAATAAGCAGAAGGAAGGTATCAGGTATCAAAAAGCTATTTTCTGCCTTCCGATCCCTGTCTTACGCCTTCTGATTACGGCATCGCCGCGACCAACCCCGTCACCGCCGGCGATGGCGAGGTCGAGGCATGGTCGACCAGGATGCTTTGCGGCGTCGCGTTGGGGCCGTAAAGCTGGCGGTCGAGGTCCGCGCGCGGTTGAATCCACGCGCCGTTAAGCGAAATACCGGCGAACAGGCCTTGCGAGCGGGCGAAAGTGTACATGTCGGCCTTCAAATCCATACCGGTCGCCGCGTTGACCCCTTCGCCAAGTTCGCCGAGCGCGACGCCGGCGTCGGCGCCCAGCGTCACCCGCCGGTTCATCACGGCGTTGAGGCCCTTTTCGGTCATGACGGTGACGACGATCTCGGACGACTGGCCGCCGAATTGCAGGCCCCAACCGCCGCCACCGATCGTATAGAAAGCCGGGTCGCTCCATCGTCCCTGATTGTTGCGCGCCAGCATGACGGCATTGCCGCCATTGCCGCTGAAGAAGAAAGCGGCGCGCAGCATGTTGGGCACGATGATGATGGCCTTGGCCCGCATCGCCAGGTCGACGAGGCCCGGAAAATTATTGTCCTTCATCATGCTCTGGAACGTCATGCGCGCCTTGTCGGCGATTTGCTCCGACTCGCTGCTGTACTGGCTCGATGTATGGCAACTCGCCAGCACGAGCAACGTGGACGCGATGAGAATCAGGCGGGGCAGGCGATTCATAATCATGTGGTAGCCGTGGCGGCGGATGATGTCAAATCGAAGGCGTTCCGCAGCGAAAATGTTTGTCCTTTCCTTACTCGCCCACTTGCAGCAACCCGCCGCGCCGCCGCGCGCCGCGATAGGCCGCATAGAAAACCGCGCTGGCAGCGGCGAAATAGAAGACATTGAGCGCCAGCGCTTTCCATAAATAGGCCGTGTGCAACCCGTGCCCGCCGATCAGGCTCTTCATGCTGGCAAAAACGTAAGTGGCCGGCAGCGACCACGAAATCGCCTGCATCCATGCCGGCAGCACCGAAACCGGGTAATAGGGGGCCACCAGCGGGATCAGACCGAAAATCATCATCCAGCCGATCCATTCGGCGGCAAGGCCGTTGCGCAGGATCAGCGACAGTACCAAAAGCCCGTACCAGCAGCCGTTAATAAAAATAAGCAGCATAAACAATGCTAGCGGCGCGCCGAGGCCAAACAGCGAGAAATGAAACAGTCCTTGCGCCACCAAAATCGCCGGCGTGATGGAAAAAGCCGTGCGCAACAGGCATAGCACCAGCACGCCGACCGTGTAATTGGTGAAAGTCAGGGGACTGGCGAACAGATGGCCGAGATTGCGCGACCAGATCTCGTCGATGAACAGCATCAAAAGGCTGATGCTGCTGCGAATCAAAAGCTCGCCGAGAATGACGCCGGTGAGGAACACGGCGGACAGGATTTTCACGTCCGTCAGTGTCTTCAACATGTAAAGGCTGACGAACCCCCAGGTCAGGATATTGACGATCGGCCAGTAGGCAATTTCGACGAGGCGCGGCCACGATCCCAGATAGAGATAGAGATGGCGCAACGCCAATCCCCAGATGCGGCGCATATATAAAGAGGCCGGGTGTGGCCGTTCAGGAAGCGGCGGTGCGATTGCGGGCGATGTCAAGGAACACCTCCTCCAGATTGGGACGGCCATAGGATTCGAGCAGTTTTTGCGGCGATCCGTGATCGACGATTTTGCCTTGACCCATCATCACCACCTCGTCGCACATGCGCTCGACCTCGACCATGTTATGCGAGGCCATGAAAATGGTGGCGCCGGTCTCTTGGCGATAATCGATCAACAAGCTTCGCACCCAGTCGGCGGTGTCGGGATCGAGCGAGGCGGTCGGCTCGTCGAGCAGGAGAAGGCGTGGTTCGTTAAGCAGCGATTTGGCAAGCGACGCGCGGGTTTTCTGCCCGGACGATAGCGTGCCATGACGGCGGTCGAGCAACGCGCCGATTTGCAATCGTTCCGCCAGATGCACGATGCGATCGTGCAAATGCGCAACGCCGTAGAGATGGCCGTAAACCGTCAAGTTCTGCCGCACCGTCAGGCGATTCGGCAAATCGACATAGGGCGAGGAAAAGTTGACCAACGGCGCGATCTTCGCGCGGTCGCGCCACAGATCATGCCCCAAAATCTCGATAGCGCCGGAGGTCGGCTCTAAAAGTCCCAGCAGCATCGCCATGGTGGTGCTTTTGCCGGCGCCGTTGCCGCCCAGCAAGCCGGTGATGCTGCCCCGCTGCACGTCGAGATCGATGCCGTCGACAGCGACGACGTCGCCGAAAATCTTTTGCAGCCCTTGCGTTTTGATGGCGAAGTGATGGTCGTCCATGGAATGTCTCTCGTTCCGCCCGCACATTTTTTTGTCCTTCATATCATTTTTATGCGCGCGCGGAAGGCGAAACATTTTTGCGCGCACGCGGTTTTATCCTGCGTCGCCAAGCGGATGCGCGACCGCGTTGACGTGCGTCCTATGGCAAATGTGGCGCGGCGCGGGCCCATTTTCGCCTTTTTTGAATGTGACAAACACTTGTGGCCACGAGTCAGGCCGCGTCAAGACCCACTGTCAAAGACCACGCCGACAACCTGGAAAACGCAAGGAGGCAGACATGCTCAACGAACTTCGGACATCCATCGATTGTCTTACGACCTTTGACGACGAATCGGACAAAGGCCTGTTGCTGATTGACGACGACGCGTCCTCGCGCCAGCGTTTGGCCAAGAGCCTTGAACGCAAGGGATTCGTGGTCACGGCAGTCGAAAGCCTGCGCGACGGCATTGCGCAGGCCTGCGCCATGGGGCCGAAATTCGTCGTGGCGGAATTGCGCCTCGGCGACGGCAACGGCCTCGACATCGTGACGCAAATCCTCAAAGGGCGCAGCGATGCCCGCATCGTGATGCTGACGGCTTACGGCAACATCGCCACGGCCGTCGCCGCTATCAAGGCCGGCGCCGTCGATTACCTGCCGAAGCCGGCCGATGCCGACGCCGTCGCGCGGGCGCTTTTGGCGGACGGCGAGGGATGGCCGGCCCCGCCGGAAAACCCGATGTCGGCCGATCGCGTGAAATGGGAGCATATCCAGCGCGTCTTTTACCAGTACGACTGCAACGTGTCGGAAACGGCACGGCGCCTTGGCATGCATCGCCGGACGCTGCAGCGGATCCTGAGTAAGCACGCGCCACGCGACAACCAGTCGATCCTGCCGAACGCGGAAGTCATCGAGCGCCACCTGGCTTAGCGGCCCGGGGCATAGATCAAACTTACGTGCCGCTGGCCGCCGCGTGTGCGGTGGCCAGCGCTTGGTCGACCTGTCGTCCCTGAAACATGACGATGCCCAGTTGCTGGCCGACCTCGATCGCGCGTTCGGTTTCGCAGCGGCACAGAATCGTACGCGCTTGCCCCGTTTCCATGACGGTGCGCCGTATGTTCGGCATGAGGTCCGGGTGCATGTCTTCGATGCCGTCCGGCGTCCAGTAAATCTTGATCAGGTCGAAGCCGAGCTTCGTTCGGTCGTAATAGGGCAGCGTCAGGTGGCTGAGGCCGTCGAGGCACAGGCGGAAGCCGCGTTCGTGCAGGTAATCGCGGACGAAAAGATAAGCGCCCATGTCGGCGAACACGTCGAGCTTGTCGAGTTCGATGACAAGACGCCCGCGCAGTTGCGGCGCGATAATCTCGTCGAAGCGCCGGAATTCGGGCGTCAGGATGCTGGCGACGTTGAGGTTGATGCTGAACGGCCTGTCGGTTGGCGCGCCGCCGCGCATCAGCATCGCCATCATGCGCTTGTCGAGCGTGTGGGTGAGGTAGCGGAACAGCCACGGATCGGTCAAAAGGTCGATGCCGGGCGTGGCGAGCGCCTGCAAATCGCCGATCGAAACGTAGATTTCCTCGAATAGCGCCTGCGGCGCCTGGCCGGGAATGATGGTGCAGGCCGTTTGCCGCCGCGCGATGTTGGTAACGTCGAGATTGACGAGGCTATGTTCCAGCCGCCCCATCAAATCGGCCCGGATCGGCATCAAGCCAGCGGACGGATCGCGGTGGCTATAATCGATCTCGGCTTGCTCGGCTTCATGCAACGCATCCCCGGCATCGCGATGCAAGGCGTCGTAATCGGTTTCGAGCCGGTACCACGAGCAAAAAGGCCGGGGCCGCGCCGTGCTTACGCGAAAAATTGGGTCTTCGCCGAACAGCGCCTGCACGCGACCGACCGCGTGGCCGAGCGCGGCCGCCGCGTCTTCGTGGCCGATGAAAATCAAATCGCGATTGCGCAGTGCAAACAAATGGCCGTCCAGCGTTTGAACGCTGCTTTCGAACATGTCCGCGGCCATGCGCAGGTAGTGTTCGCGCCGATGGGTTTGTGCGAGGCCGGACAGGCGGATATGCACACAAAGCCGGCCCGTGCGCCGCCGAGCCAGTCGCTCGACCTGGTCGAGGAATGCACGTTCCTGCATGGGGATTCGGGGCGAAGTATCCAGCATGGGCGGCAGAGTTAAATGCACCGTTAACAACCATGCACCGGTTTAGTTAAATATTAGTAACTTATGGCTTTAACCGGACTTTCAGAACTTAAAGTTAGCTTGGTCTCTCCCGGCATTCGCCCACATTATCCCGACCCGTCCATGACCTCGACTTTTGTCCTTCCGCCGCCAGTACGCGAACGCCCCAAGGCCGCCATCGCCATGGCGTTCGTGCTGTGCCCTTTGTTGCTGCTGATGTCCTGCTACGGATTTTGGCAATGGTTCACCTTGCCGCCGGAGGCGCGCGATCTCGGCCGCTGGGAAATCTTTTATCTCATAAGCCTGGTGGTGATTCCGCTGGCGCTGTTCGTGTTCATGTCGGTGGTGGCGGCGCAGCGCCTCGAGCATGCGCAACTGTCGAGCAGCTATCAGGCGCGCATCGACCAGTTGCAGAAGCGGCTTAACCATCAGGAAGACCTTCTTCACCTGGTCACGGATTACCATCCGAGCGCGCTGACTATTTTCGACCAGGACGGCCGTTACTGGTTCGTCAACCGGCGCGCCGCGCGCGACCTCGGCCTCGAGGTCAAGGACGTCATCGGCAAGGTGCCCGTCAAGCTCATCGGCCACGATCGCGCCCGCCGGCTCGAAGCCCGCCTTGCCGAGGTGCGGATGTCCGGCCGGCCGATCGAAGCCATGGACCGGGTGATCGACAAGCATCAGCAGGTGCATTTCGTGCAGATGCGTTACGAGACCATCGAGCCGTTCGGCGAGTTGCGCGGCGGCGTTGTCATGCGCGAAGAGGACCTCACCAACCTGATCGTCGAGCGCGAACGGCGCGAAACCATGCTGCAGCAGGTGATCCAGACGCTGGTCGCCGTGGTCGATCGCCGCGATCCGTACGCCTCCGGCCATTCGGTGCGCGTCGGCCAACTGGCGCGCGCGATTGCCGAGGAAATGGTGCTGGACGAAAAGCAGATCGATGCGGCCGGGATTGCCGGTTCCCTGATGAATTTCGGCAAGGTGCTGGTGCCGCGCGAAATCCTGACCAAGACCACGCCTTTGACGCCCGACGAATTGCAGCGCGTGCGCGACAGCATCCTGACCTCGGCCGACATCCTCTCGATCATCGATTTTACCGCGCCGGTTGTTTCGACCTTGCGGCAGGTGCTGGAACGCTACGACGGCACCGGCGTGCCGAACGGCCTCAAGGGCGACGCCATCTTCATGGCCGCCCGCATCGTCGCGGTCGCCAACGCCTATGTGGCCCTCGTCAGCCCGCGCGCCCATCGCCCGAGCCTCGGCCTCAAGCCGGCGGTCGATACCATGATGCAGGACGCCGATAAAATCTACGACCGCCGGGTGGTGACGGCGCTCGCCAATTACATCGAAAACAGCCCGGTCAAGCTCGATTGGCTGACGGCGGTCAAGTCGGCCTGAAACCCGCCCTTTATCGGGGCCCGATTTCCCTTTATGATCACTGGCATGCCGAAAACGCTCATGAAAACCGTGCCACGCGCGCAGGCCCCGTCCGGGCGCGATTTCCTCGATCTCGATCGCGTCGACGCGGCCGAGATCAGGGCTATCCTTGCCCTCGCGCACCGGCTCAAGAAAGCACCGCTTGCTTTCCGGCCGATGGACGGCAAGACGCTGGCGCTGATTTTCGAGAAGCCCTCGACCCGTACGCGCGTGTCGTTCGAGGTCGGCATGCGCCAGTTGGGCGGGCAAGTGACAACCCTGTCGGGTGCCGAAATCCAGTTGGGCCGCGGCGAAACCGTCGCCGACACCGGGCGCGTGCTGTCGCGCTATGTCGATCTCATTATGTTGCGCACCTTCGCCGCGCATAAGCTTTTTGAACTGGCCGAAGGCGCGTCGGTGCCGGTCATCAACGGCCTCACCGACCATTCGCATCCGTGCCAGGTGATGGCCGATGTGATGACCGCCGAGGAACGGCTCGGCGATCTCAAGGGCAAAACGGTGGTGTGGAGCGGCGACGGCGACAACAACGTGATCGTCAGTTGGATGCACGCCGCGCCGGTTTTCGGTTTCGAGCTGCGCATCCTGTGCCCGCCCGAATTCGCGCCGCCGGCCGACCTGCTGGCCGCGTGCCAGAAACGCGGCGCGCGCATCACGGTGGCGCACGAGACGGAAGCCGGCGCGAACGCCGACATCGTCCTCACCGATTGCTGGGTCTCGATGCACAATGCGGACGCCGCCGTGCGGCAGGAGCGGCTCGCCTCCTACCGGGTCGATGCCGCCTTCATGCGCCGCGCCAAGCCGACCGCCATCTTCATGCATTGCCTGCCGGCCCATCGTGGCGAGGAAGTGGCCGATGATGTGATCGACGGCCCGCAATCGGCCGTGTGGGACGAGGCCGAAAACCGCCTGCACGCGCAGAAGGCGATCATGTGCTGGTGCCTTGGCATCGCGCCGGGATAAGCGCCCTGCACCTTGCCTCCCTCCCTGAAATCGGCGAAGCTGGCGGCATGAGCCAACCGCAGTCCTCCGCCGCTTTTCCGCCGCCGCGCCTTTACGCCACCGGGCCCGTCAACTGGCTGGGGCTGTGG